>JAATGK010000317.1 GCA_015654715.1 Alphaproteobacteria bacterium | reverse complement strand
TGATGATGCCGCCCAAGCCGCCTTCGGTCAGGCCCGCGTTCTGGCTCTTGTAGATATCGATGCCACCGATTTCTTCGCTCGGAATGGTTGACAGCGAGTCATACTGGATGTTGCCGCCGTTGCCGCCGCCCGAGGCTTCGCCGTAGGTGTAGAATTCCTTGCCGGTCAGGAACACATCGCCGTTCAGCGTGGTCAGGTTCTGGCGCAGGCCGTTGATCAAAACGGTGCTGCCTTTGCCTTGGTCACGTTTGATCTGCACGCCCGGCAAGCGCTGCAGCGATTCCGCCACATCCTGGTCGGGCATCTTGCCGATGTCTTCGGCAGCGACCGACTCCATGACCAAGTTCGAATTCTGCTTCGCACTCAGCGCGTTCGCCAGCGAAGCGCGGAAGCCGGTCACGGTGACGGTTTCGATGGTGTCGGAAGCTTGCGCATACGCTGCACCGGTCAGACCGATGAGCAGCGCAGCAACCACCGTTTGGGTACAATACTGGTATCTGGATTTCATTGTTTGACGTCCCATTCTAAACAAATGTTCTTGGCAATGCAGGGCTTTGCCCTCGTCACTGCTGGAAATGAGAAGTTAGCCCGAACAGTAAGCGCTTTCTATCTGCGCAACTGGGGGGACAGCGAAATCAGAAGGGGTGTGTTGACAAAAGCACTCCTGGTTGAAATGTGAGCGCTATCTATTATGCGTTACAAAGTGTTAGAATATTTTTTAGAAGAGTTATAATGATAACGCTCGAACGGTAAGCGCTTTCAGACATTTTGCCTCGTCCCCGCCCTTGCCCACATCTTCGGCGAATTGGTTTTTTTCTTTCGTGCTCAATGGATTAATAAATATTTGTTGAACCATCAGGCGTTGCTTCCACCGTAAGCAGAACATCATAAATCGTGCAATTTACTCGGGATACTTCCGCTAGGTGCTGTTCAACCCCCCGTGACCATCCGTCGCCGCAAAATTGCCGCCTTCGGCTCCGACAGCACGCCGGTCACGCCGACCTGCGGTCGCACGATTCGGATATGATCCGCATGCAGATGGTCTTCAAAACGAGGGTGACAAGCCCGCCCCCTGTGTTAGGAAAGAGCAGAAACCCGGTGGTCAAGATGATGCGACAAGAGCTGCGCGACACGACGGTGCGATTCACGGACTGGCTGTTTCGGCAGGCGCTGCCGCTATGGTGGCAAACCGGGGCGGATCACACCCAGGGCGGGTTCCATGAGCTGATCGCCGAAGACGGCAATGCCGCCGGCACCTTCCGCCGCGCCCGCGTCCAAGGCCGCCAGAGCTACGTCTTTGCTCAGGCCGGCGTGATGGGTTGGAACGGCCCCTGGCGCGAGGCCGCCTCGCATGGTCTCGCGTATCTCAACAAGGCTTACCGCCAGCCGGGCGGCCAGTTCTGCACCCTCGTCTCGGAGCACGGCGACGTGCTCAATCCGACGACGATGCTCTACGACCAAGCTTTCGCGCTGACGGCGATGGCGACGATCGTCAAAGTGGCGCCCGAACAGGGTGATCTGAAAGCGGCGGCACATGCCCTGTTCGACAGCATCCTCGCCACCCGCAAGCATCCGGCCGGCGGGTTCGTGGAAGCGGGTGACAAGCCATTCATCTCCAATCCGCACATGCACCTTTTGGAAGCCCTCCTGGCGTGGTGCGAGGTCGAACCCGACGGCATCTGGGGCGAATACGCCGACCACGTCGCGAACCTCGCCCGGACCAAGTTCATCGACCAGCAGCACGGATACCTCCGCGAGTATTTCGACGCCGCTTGGGCCCCCGCCCCCGGCGCCGACGGTCATGTCGTCGAACCGGGCCATCAATTCGAATGGGCTTGGCTGTTGCTGCGCTGGGGCAAGGTCCGGGGCCATCCCGAAGTGCGGGCCGAAGCGCGGCGGCTGTTCGCGCACGGCGGGAAGGGCATCGATCCAAAGCGCGATGCCGCCATTCACGCCATGAACGACAGCTTCGAGGTCACGGTACCGACGGCGCGGCTGTGGGCTCAGACCGAGCGCATCAAGGCGGCCCTCAGCCTGGCCACAACCGGCGAGGAAGCGTTGATCGCGGAGGCGCTGAAGGGAGCGGCCTGCCTGTGGCGCTATCTCGATACGCCGGTAAAGGGCCTGTGGTGGGACCGTTTCGAGCCCGATGGCCACTTCGTCAAAGAACCAGCCCCGGCCTCTTCATTCTATCATATCATCTGCTGCATCGCCTGCATGCAGGAGGCGGCGGAGTTGCTCAGTCCTCTTTGACCGCCCGACCGCCAAGGGTAAAGTCCGCGCCGGCCAGCGGACTGAGTCGGGCATGTTGCGGAAAGCCAAGCCAATGACGGCGCGTGGGGAACCAATTCGGGGAAAACAGCACCGGGAAGCCGAAAAGGACTTCACCGGTCCGCGCCTCGACGAGATCATCGACCTCGATCATTCGCTGGCGAAACTCAACGCCGCCATCGACTGGCGCCTGCTTGAAGGCCGCCTCGACCCGACCGGAAGCGCCGGCCCCTCGCAATCGCGCCTCTTGGTGGGTCTTGCCATCCTGCGCCAGCTTTACGACCTCACTGACGAAGCGTTGTTCGACCGCTGGCTGGAGAACCCCTACTTCCAGCTCCTATGCGGCGAGAACTATTTCCAGCACACCCTACCGTTCGAACGCGCCGGTCTGACGATCAACCTACGGCGCATCAGTGCCGACAAGCTGCGCACCTTGATGCGGGCGGGCCTCGCCGATGCCGTGGGTCTGGAGCCGAGCGAAATGCCGGAACTGGCGCGGCTCGGCATCGATCCCAAAACCACGGGGCGGTCGAACCGGCGACGCGATGCCGGCGGCGACAAGCCGGTCAGCATCTACGACGTTGCCAAACGGGCCGGCGTTTCGATCAAGACCGTGTCGCTGGTGATCAACCGCCAGCCCAACGTCTCGCTGCATACGCGCACCACCGTGCTCGCCGCGATCGAAGCTCTGGCCTATAAGCCCAACGTCTTCGCGCGCGGGCTGGCCAGCGAGCGTTCCTATCTGATCGGCCTCTTGCACGACGTGGCGCCGGGTTCCTATATCGCCGACCTGCAGCTTGGCGCGCTCGCCCGCTGCCGCGACGAGGGTTACCACCTGATCGTCGAACTCTTGAACCCGCTGCAAGACCACGACGTCGACCAGCGCGTGCGCGCCTTGGTGAGCGAATCGGTGCTGCACGGCGTGATACTCACGCCGCCCTTGTGCGACGACCGTACCATCATGCAGGAGCTTTCCGCGACCAAGACCCCGTTCGTGCGCGTCGCCCCCGGCAACAAGATGCCCGGCACCTCGGTGGTCAACATCGACGAGTTCAAGGCCGCCTATGAGATGACCGCGTACTTGGTCAGCCTCGGCCACCGCCGCATC
>JAATGK010000205.1 GCA_015654715.1 Alphaproteobacteria bacterium | reverse complement strand
TGCACTTCGCGGGCCGCCAGCAGCGCAATCTTGGCCTTGACCAATGCTTCGCCGGTACCGATGCCGAAATAGACGTCGCCCTGAGTGACGACGAAACATTCGCGCAAGGCGTCGGGGTGATCGGCGGTAATGGTGGTGGCGAGTTCGCTCACCCGCATGCGTTCGTCGACCACCAGCGACTGCGGATTGGCCAGCGCCGTGATCGGCCGCTTGGCGTACAATTCGGGAATGAAGCGCTGGGCGTACTTCGACAGGAAGCGCAGCCGGTTTACCATCCCGAGCACATGACCGTCGTCGTCGACCACGGCCGCCGCCCGCGGCGCGTCGGGCGCATGCAGCATCTCGTAAACCGCGGCGCAGTTGGCATCTGATGAAATCGGAGGCAATGCCACGGCCAGCCGGCCGGCAGTCCAATCGGCATCAATATCCGGCTTGTTTAAATTTTGCGTTCCACCAAACGAACTCATTGACCATCACTCGCCCGCAATCGCGCGAACGACGATATGGGCGAGCGGTTTTTTCCGCGTTAATCGGTAGACGCCGGAAAGCCGCGTTTTTGCGAAGTTATTGTGACGATCTGGAACATTTTTAGGAAAAGTGGAAACGAGTTTCCCGCCCGAAGCCGCTAGCGGATGCCGATGACCTTGTGCGTCTGCAACGACAGGCGCCATTGCGGATGCTCAAGGCAATAGCGCACCGCGGCTTCGGTGTTGGCAGCGCAATCAGGGCCGTCCATCGGTTGCAGGAAATAGTGATCGAACAGAAGATCGGCGAAGCGTTCCGGCGGCGCGCCTTCTTGCGGATAAACCAGCTTCAGCTCCTGACCGGACTCGACGGCCAGTTCGGCACCCGCTTTGGGACTGACGCAAACCCATTCGATGCCGGGCGGCGGCAGGATGGTGCCGTTGGTTTCCACCGCGATTTCGAAATCGTGGATGTGCAGCGCCGCAATCAGCGCATCGTCCAATTGCAGCAGCGGCTCGCCGCCGGTGCAGACGACATAAGGCTGAGCGAACGTGCACGTCGGCCACAGCGCCGCCACCGCCTTCGCCAGCGTTTGCGCATCGGCGAACTTGCCGCCGCCGGTGCCGTCGGTGCCGACGAAATCCGTATCGCAGAAGGTGCAAGCGGCGGCCGCGCGGTCGTCCTCGACGCCGTTCCACAGATTGCAGCCGGGAAAGCGCAGGAAGACCGCGGTGCGCCCGGAGCGGGCGCCCTCGCCTTGCAGCGTGTAGAAAATCTCTTTGACCGCGTACGTCATGCGCCGGTGTATCTCGCGTAGCCTTTGGCCCTGAGATCGCAGGCCGGGCAGACGCCGCAGCCATAACCCCAGGCGTGGCGATGGACCCGGTCGCCTTCGTAACAGGTGACGGTTTCTGCGATGATGAGATCGACCAGCGCCTTGCCGCCAAGCTCTTCGGCCAGCGCCCAGGTCTGGCCCTTGTCGATGTACATCAGCGGCGTATGCACCGTGACGCGGCGGTCGAGCGCCAGCGTCAAAGCTTCGGCGGTGGCAACGATGGTCTTCTCGCGACAATCGGGATAGCCGGAGAAATCGGTTTCGCACATGCCGCCGACGAGATCGGCGATGCCGCGCCGGTAGCCGAGCGCCGCCGCCGCGGTCAGAAACAGCACATTGCGGCCGGGCACGAAGCTGGTCGGCAAGCCGTTTTGGCCCATCTCGATCGTGGTCGCGTCGGTGAGCGCGCTGCCGCCGATCTGCTTCAACACATCGAGCGTGAGCAAATGATCCTCGCCCAGCCGGTCCGACCATCCCGGAAACCGCGAATGGATCGCCGCCAGGACACGGACCCGCGCCTCAAGCTCGACCGCATGGCGCTGGCCGTAATCGAAACCGACCGTCTCGACCCGTGCAAAGCGCGCCAGCGCCCAGGCCAGGCAGGTGGTCGAATCCTGTCCGCCGGAAAACAAAACCAGTGCGCAATCTGCCGAATTATCTACCGTCATGGGCCAGCGATTTAGAGCAAGCGCGACGACAAGGAAAGGTGGATCAGGCTGACAGGGCTTCGGTCTCGGGCGCGTCCTGCCACAAGCAGCTTACCGGCAGCTCGACGGTAACGGTGGTCCCTCGCCCCTCGGCGCTGGAAATGCTGAGCGCACCGCCGTGCAGCTTGGTCAAGGCATGGGCGATCGGCAGCCCCAGCCCCGCCCCTTCGAAACGGCGCGCCAGGGAACCATCGGCCTGATGGAACGGCTGCAGCACCATGGCGATGATGTCCTCGGACATGCCGATGCCGTTGTCGGAGACCGCAAAGTGGACGGCGCCAGCGTCGGTTTGCCAGGCCCGCAGCAACACCACACCCGGCGGCGGTGTAAACTTAAGCGCGTTGGCGAGAAGGTTGGCCAGGACTTGCGCCAGGCGGAGCTTATCGACATTGAGGGTCGGCAGGTTGCCCGGGATTTCGAGCACGACGTCGCGGCCGTCGCCGCTCTGAGCGCGGGCCCGTTTGCGCGCCGTTTCGGCAATTTCCTCGGCGCAACATTCGCAGCGGTTGAGGGCGATCGCATTGCCCTCGAAGCGCGCCACGTCGAGGACATCGTTGATGATGGCAAGCAGCTTGTTGCCGCTGGCATGAATGTCGTTGATGTAGCCGAGGTAAGCCTGGTTGCCGATCGGCCCCAGCATTTCGGTGCCGATCATTTCGGAGAATCCGATAATGGCGTTGAGCGGTGTTTTCAGCTCATGGCTCATCATTGCCAGAAACGCATTCTTGGTGCGGTTGGCTTGCTCGGCGCGCTTGAGACCCTTTTTGATGGCGCGTTCGGCGGCGAATTTCTGGGTGACATCCTCGACCGTGCCCTGATAGCAGACGATTTTGCCGTTCCAGTCGCGGACGGCGCGGGCGTTTTCGCTGATCCAGATGGTCGAGCCGTCGCGGCGACGGATCTCGCTGACGAAGCCGATGACCTCGTCGTGCTCGGCCATGATCTTCTTGAAGGCATCGCGCCGGTCCGGATCGACATAAAGCTGGGAAGCAATGTTGGTGAGGCCGTTTTTGAGGTCCTCGGGACTTTCGTAGCCGTAGATGCGGGCCAGCGCCGAATTGACGTCGAGATAATGGCCGCAGGGCGTGGTGCGGAAAATGCCTTCGATCGCCGTCTCGAAGAAGCCGCGATAGCTGAAGTCCCCCACCAGCAAGGTCTTGTCGGACCGCTCCGCTAGGCCGCGCAACAAAATGACTGTGCCGGCGATGACCAGCAGCAGCACGGCGCCCGTGGCAATTTCGCGCGCCGACATCACCTGACCGGCAGCACCGAAGATCAGACCCAAGGCAAAAAAAGCCCAGCACGTCCCGGCGGTCATCCGGGGGCGTTCCGGGGAACCTGGCTTGTAGGTATGGGCTAAAATCGTCCCCAACGGTCGCAATTCTCCACAATCGGGGAGAATCTAACGGACGAACTCTAAACGCCGCGTTGAGACCGGCGCTTGCCTTCGCCTTCCGCATCCGTCAATTTCCCCCAAGGATTTGGAAGGGATGAAGAATTTGACGGGCTTGGTAGTGTCGGGTTCGGGTGTGTTTGTGCCGTCTCAAACGATCAATAACGAGGAAATCGTTGAATCCTTTAATACTTATGTCGCGCGCTTCAACCGCGATCACGCTGCGGAAATCGCCGCCGGGACGACCAAAGCCCTCCTCGAATCCTCCTCTGCGTTCATCGTCAAAGCCTCCGGCATCAAGAACCGCTACGTGTTGGACAAGACCGGAATCCTCGATCCCGAGGTGATGTGCCCTCGTATTCCCGAGCGCCCCGACGGCGAGTTGTCGGTGATGGCCGAAATGGCGGTCGCGGCGGCGCGTGAGGCGATGGCGGCAGCCGGGAAGAAGCCGTCCGAGATCGACGGCGTGATCTGCTCCTGCGCGGTCATGCAGCGCGCCTATCCCGCCATGGCGATCGAGATTCAGGCGGCGCTCGGCAGCACCGGCTTTGCCTTCGACATGAGTGTCGGCTGCGCCTCGGCGACCTATGCCATCCACGTCGCCAAAGGCCTGATCGAGAGCGGCGGAGCGCGCGCGATCCTGATCTGCAATCCGGAAATCCTCACCGGCCACGCCAATTTCCGCGAGCGCGACAGCCATTTCCTGTTCGGCGATGCCTGCACCGCCATGATCATCGAACGTGCCGAAACGGCGTCAGGCGTCAATGTCTGGGAGATCGTGTCGAGCAAGCTGAAGGCGCAGTTTTCCAACAATATCCGCAACAACTTCGGCTTCCTGAACCGCTGCGCGCCGGAAGGTATCGGCAAGCCCGACAAGCTGTTCGTGCAGCAAGGCCGCAAGGTGTTCAAAGAAGTGCTGCCGCTGGTCGGTCACTTTATGACCGAGCATCTGGCCGAAAACGGCCTGACCGCGACCGACATCAAACGCCTGTGGCTGCATCAGGCCAACATCCACATGAACATCTTCCTGGCGCACAAAGTGCTGGGCCACGATCCGTCCCCGAGCGAAGCACCGAACGTGATCGATGAGTACGCCAACACCTCGTCGGCAGGCGCGATCATCGCCTTCAACAAGCACAACGCCGATCTCGCGACGGGCGATATCGGCGTGCTTTGCACCTTCGGAGCGGGCTATTCGGCCGGCAGCGTTATCCTCAGAAAGTTGAGCTGACACCGCCGCCCGCCGCGCTGGCCTTGTGGTAGTGTTCCGAACCATAAATTCGTTGAATCTCCCACAGCCACTCGTCATGGCCGGGCTTGACCCGGCCATCCAGCCGGCGAGCGTCCGTGAGCCGAAGAGACCCTGGATGGCCGCCTCAAGGGCGGCCATGACGAAAAGAAAGAGACCTGCGAGCTCCAATCGGGACATTAGAACCAAACAATGATCGACAAACCACCCCGGGCCTGGCAGCGGATGCTGAGCGGCCGCCGCCTCGACCTGCTCGACCCGTCGCCGCTCGACATCGAAATCGAAGATATCGCGCACGGGCTGGCGCGGGTGGCGCGCTGGAACGGCCAGACCAAGGGTGCCAACGCCTTCTCGGTGGCGCAGCATTGCGTGCTGGTCGAGCGGCTGAGCGCCGACCTTAGTCCCTCGGGGCTCACCCGCGAGGCCCGGCTGATGGCCCTTCTGCATGATGCGCCAGAGTATGTTGTCGGTGACCTCATTAGCCCGTTCAAGGCCGCAGTCGGCATTAGTTACAAGAGCTTAGAGCTTAAACTTATGGCGGCCATCCACATCCGCTTCGGGCTGCCGCCCAAGCCGCCGATCCACCTCGAAAAACTGTTCAAAAAGGCCGACATCCTCTCGGCCTATCACGAGGCGATCCAGCTCGCCGGCTTCGAGACGGACGAGGCCAAAAAGATCTTCGGCGCCCCGCCCGCCGCCCTCAAAACCCCGCGGCTGATACCGCTGCCGACCGCCGAGGCCGAGGCCCTGTTCCTCGAGCGATTTGCCAAGCTGTCGGTGTAACAAACTGAAATAGCTCCCCATACAGCTTTCGCGTGACATAATGACGGGCTAACAGATGAAGCCATGTCACTGATTCTGGTCACGCCTCTTTCGGTCCTGCCGAACATGCTGCGGATTTACCAACCGTCGCATTTGATCAGCCTGCTGTCGCCGGAGTTCATGATCGCGACTCCGGACGACTTTCCGGCTGACCGGCATTTGCGTCTGGCGCTGCACGACATCCCCGAACCGGTGGACGGCAAAGTCGTCCCCGACGAAGTCCACGTCGCCGCGCTGCTGGGTTTCGCCCGCGGCTGGGACGCCAAACAGCCGCTGATCGTCCACTGCTGGGCGGGCGTCAGCCGCTCGATGGCGAGCGCCTTTGCCATCCTGTGCGACCGCAGTCCTCGCGGCGACGAACATCGCATCGCGCGCGAAATCCGTTCCCGCGCGCCGCACGCCCAGCCCAACCGGCTTATCGTCCGGCTCGCCGACAGGCTGCTGAAGCGCAACGGCGCCATGGTGGCGGCGGTCGAAGAGATGGGGCCCGGGATCGTCGTCGAAGAAGGCGTGCCGGTGGCGTTTGGGCTGGAGGAATTGGGGCTGTGACCGACACCGGCAAACACGTCGTCACCATCGGGCTATCCGCCGCCATCGTGTCGGTGGTGGAAGACAGTCCGAGCGTGCTGGTGGTCCATACCGCCGGCGCCGACGACTCCCTGCCCTTTGGTCCGTTCGATCCGCTCGCCCACCGCACCCTCGAAAGCGGTCTGCGCACCTGGGTGGGCGAGCAGACCTATCTCGACCTCGGCTATGTCGAGCAGCTTTACACCTTCGGCGATCGCGGCCGTCACACCCTGAAACCGGGCGAGAATGCGCGCGTGGTGTCGGTCGGGTATCTGGCGCTGACCAAGCAGCTTGGCGAGCGCAACGCGCCCGACAGCATCTGGCGCGGCTGGTATCGCTATTTCCCGTGGGAAGACTGGCGCGACCAGAAACCGGCGGTGATCGACGAGGTGATCGGCCCGGCGCTCAAAGATTTTGTTGCCACCGCGCCCGACAAGTCTTGCGCCGAGCTGCGCCGCGATCGCGTGCGGCTATGCTTCGGCGGCGAAGACATCGGCTGGGACGAGGAAAAGGTGCTGGAGCGCTACGAACTGCTCTACGAAGCTGGTCTGGTTACCGAAAGCGCCCGCGACGGACGGATCGCCACCGGTCATGCGCTGCCGCTCGGTGACCGCATGATGTTCGATCATCGCCGCATCCTCGCCACCGCCATCGCCCGGCTGCGCGGAAAAATGAAATACCGCCCGGTGGTATTCGAATTGATGCCGGCCTCGTTCACGCTTTTGGAATTGCAGCGCACGGTGGAAGCGATTTCCGGCATCCGCCTGCATAAGCAGAATTTCCGCCGCTTGGTCGAAGATCAGGGCTTGGTGGAAGGCACCGGCAAATTCAATTCGCCGCCGCGCGGCCGCCCGGCCGAACTGTTCCGCTTCCGCCGCGAAGTTCTGCGCGAACGCCCCTCGCCCGGCGTGCGCCTGGCGCGACAGCGCGCAACCTAAAAAAGTCACGGCAACGTTCCGGCTGAAAAAAAGGCCCTCCCGAAGGAGGGCCCAAGCAGCTGCGCACAGCAGCACTTTCGCGCCTGGATGTTTACGGGCGTATCTGGGATCGGATTTGCCCGAATTGGCAGGTTTTTTCAACCCTTTCGGGTAAGTTGCGAATTTATCGCAATTCCAGAATTCAGCACCCGTTGAGGACGCCCGGAATTTCCCGGCGCGGTTAACGAATCTGCCTTGACGGATTTGTACTCATGTGTAGCATAAAGAATGAGGCCGGCCTTGAAAGCCGGTGTTTTTGCCCTAGATATATACTCAAACAGAGCATAACAGGTCGAAGACATGTCGGAACTGCCCTTTACGCCCGAAATCGCGAGTGCAACTGAAGCGCTCCGCCAGAAGGTGGAGCACGTCGTCCCCTCGCTCGAATGGGCGGTCCACGCACCGTACATCGCGGCGATCAATGCCCTGAAGCGCGAGAAAAACGCCGTTGTGCTGGCGCACAATTACATGACGCCGGAGATTTTCCACTGTGTGGCCGATTTTGTCGGCGATTCACTGCAGCTCGCCCGCCTCGCCGCCAAGACCGACGCCCAGGTGATCGTGCAAGCCGGCGTGCCTTTCATGGCCGAGCCGTCCAAAGATCGGTCACCGGAGAAGCCCTTGCTCACTCCCAGCCCCCAAGCAGGCTCCTCACGCCCCCCCCCCACCACGCCCG
>JAATGK010000078.1 GCA_015654715.1 Alphaproteobacteria bacterium | reverse complement strand
GGGGAGTCAATCTCCCACCCCGACCGCGCCATGCTTTCGACCAGCACGTCGCGCCGCGATTTGTAAATGGCGCGAATCTCATCGACGCATTCCTGCGGGCCATTGAGCGCGGCCGTCGCAGCCACCTGCACCGGCGTATAAGCGCCGTAATCGAGGTACGACTTGATGCGCGCCAACGCCGCGATCAGCGTCTTGTTGCCGGCGGCAAAGCCCATGCGCCAGCCCGGCATGGCATAGGTCTTCGACAGCGACTGGAACTCAATGGCGATGTCCTTGGCGCCTTCGAGTTGCAGGATCGACGGCGGCGGCTCGATGTCGAAATAGATGTCGGCATACGCCAGATCGGACAGCACCCACATCTGATGTTTGCGCGCGATGGCGAGCAGCTCTTTGTAGAAATCGAGGCCGACCACTTGCGCCGTCGGATTGGACGGATAGTTCACCACCACTGCCAGCGGCGACGGAATTGAGTGGCGCGCGGCGCGATCGACCTGGCGCAGATATTCCTCCGGATTGGTCGCCGGAATGTGCCGGATGGCGGCGCCCGCGATGATGAAGCCAAAGGCATGGATCGGATAGGCCGGGTTCGGCACCAGCACGACATCGCCCGGCGCCGTGATGGCCGCGGCGAGGTTGGCAAAGCCTTCCTTCGAGCCCAGCGTCGCGATCACCTCGGTATCGGGATCGACCGTCACACCGAAGCGGCGCAGGTAATAGCCCGCCATCGCCCGCCGCAGGCCTTTGATGCCGCGCGAGGCGGAATAGCGGTTCGATTTGGGATCGTGGGCGACTTCGCAAAGCTTCTCGACGATATGGGCCGGCGTCGGCATGTCGGGCTTGCCCATGCCGAAATCGATGATGTCGTCGCCCGCCGCTCGCGCCTGCGCCTTGAGCCGGTTGACTTCTTCGAAGACGTAGGGCGGGAGGCGTTTGATGCGGTGGAAGTCGGTTTGCATGGAAGTCCTTAGGTGTGAACCATCTCCTTGGGGATTACGGGCCAAAAACACGGCAGTTTGCCCGCCGCGTCAATGGCTTTTGCGACATTTTCGGCATGAGCGAATGCGCCAATCCCGCGCACTAGCTGTGCGAAGGCGTCGTCTGGCGCAATTTCCTGAGCGTCCGGCTCAGCCTTGCAGGAAGATCTCGGCCCGGCGGTTGCCGTCCTCGCCCTTCGGCATGGATTCATAATAGACCGGCTGCGTATCGCCGACCGCCTCGACCAGTACATGATCGGCCGGAATGCCGGCGCGGATCAGCTCGTGGGCGACCGCGTTGGCGCGATCCTGCGATTTCTTGAAGATCAGTTCCAGATGCTTCTCTGCCGACATGTTCGCCGTACGGCTGGACGAATGACCGACCACCCGCACATAACCCTGCCCGCCCGCAGCCCGGAATTGCTCGGCGGTAGCTCGAACCTGGGCCCGCGCTTCGGCGTTGAGCCCTACCGCATCATTCGGGAAATAAACCACCGCAGCGGCGTCGCTCATGGCATTGGCCACCACACTCGATTGGGCCCCGCCCAGAGCGTCGAAATTGGCCACGACCTTGCCTTCCATCCGCTCCGGCCCGCCCATGGCGCCACCGTCCGACGAATTGGTGTGATGATGGCGGACCCGGTGAACCGGGGTCGTTGCAGCAGCGTCTGCCGACGCGACCACCTTTGTCGACGCCCGCCGGTGAACCGGAGAAACCGCAGAATAAGCGGTCGGCGCGCTGGTGCGCATACCGGCGGCGGCAGCCGTACTGCGGTAACGGTCGACAATCGGGGCCGACACGAATTGCGTCACCGAAGGATCCAGCGGCGGCGCACTCGACGGCTTGAAGCCGAGTTCGGCATCGCTCGGTGAAATATAGGCCTGCGGGGTCGGAGGAACCGGCGTGGGCTCGACGCGGGCCGGCGCCGGTGTGGCGACAGCTACCTGGACCGGCTTCTTGGTCTTGGCAGGCGTGGCCGGAGCGGCTTCCGGCAGTGGCGCCGTCGTAATCGGTGCGGCGGCCGCCGGCGCGGCCTCAGCGACAGCCACCGGACTACCCGGCTGGGTAGCGGGAAGCGTTCCCGCTGCGGCGGTTCCGCTCGGATCCTGCGAGAGCGAACGGTCGACGGCGGCAACCTGAACCGGCGCCGGTGCAACCGTTGGCGTCTTGGCTTTGGCAACCACCGGCGCTTCGGGCGCGGCGGCCGGAACGACATCGGCCGGCGGCGTGGCCGCGGGCTCAGTCCCACCGCGCAGCGCTTCGGCGCTGTACTTCGCATTGGCGCGGTCACCAGCCAGTGACTCGGAAACCTTCTTCTGTTCGTCCGGGGTTGTCGCGGCCGGCTTATCGGGCACGCCGGCGAGATCCGGCGTCGGCGTATCGTCGGCTGGTTCGTCGCTACTCCCAAACCAAGTGGTGGGATCGACCCAGTCCGGAACGCTCGGCAAGCTGGAACAGCCCGAAGCGCCCATGGCCAGAAGCGCCACAGCAGCAACGCCCATAAGTTTCATCTTGCGAACGCCCAGCGTCATGGAGTGCTCCTAGGCGCCATGCTGGCACCGCTTTGCCATATACAAGGCCGTCATGTCCGTTCCAAGCCGTCATACCCCCGCAAGGGGATGAAATTGGTGATAAAGTTGGTGTAGCAGCCCGAATGTCGCAGCATTATACAGCCGATTCGGCGCCGAATCCGCCTGGTTCGTCCGGCGACGGCCCGAGAAAATGAGAACCGTCAGGGCCCCACATTTGTAACGTGCAGCACGTCCGGCGCGGCCAGCGGCGTTGAAGTGACGTCCTGCCAATGGTTGCCCAGATCAAGCTGATGGCGGTCGTCCACCAGGATCTTGGCGTTGCCGTCCTTGCTGTCGTAGCCGAGCACATAGACGGTTCCAGTCTTCAAATAAGGCGTCAGCGAGGCCGTGAACGCGGCGTTGTGCTTTTTCAAATACTGGATCGAGAACCACAAATCCGCCGCCCGCCGGTCGGTCAGGTTGAGGCTGCGCTGCGGCACGACTCGTACAATCGCGCTCGGATAAATCTGCACGACATGATCGCGATCGGGCGCTGTGAGCGGCCACGACGGCAACACCAGCGCCGCCAGAACCACTGCCAGCGCGAACCCAGGCGGCAGCCAGACCAGAGTCCGGCTTCCGAGGTTCGCCAGCGGCTGGCCGGCGCGCATCCGCCAAGTCGCCGTGGTGATCGCCATGAACGCCAGCGTCGCCGTTTCCACCTGATGGGCAGAGGTGATCCACGGCGGCGTAAACGGCGCCGATAGCAACACGCCGCCGATGGTCCAGCGCAGCAGCGTCTTGAAGCGATCTGCCTGGCCGCGAAAAAGCGCCAGCAGCGCGGCCATCGTTGCGGCCACCCAAGCGATCCCCAGCAACGCCATCGCCAACGCATTGAGCAGACTGTAAACGCCGCGCGCCGCGATCCAGAGATGGAACGGCCCGAGGACGCCGTATTGGGCCACTGCCGCCCGCAAGGCGGCGCCGTTCTCAAGCAAAATGTCGTCGGGGTTGCGCCAGACAAAACCGAACAGGCCGTTAGGCGTGTAGAACAGTTCGGCAAACGACCGCACGAACCCTAGAAGCAGCATCCCGGGATGCTGCAGCACCTCGGCGATGACGACCTGCCACGACGCCGCCGCGCGCGCCGCGCCCGCCAGCGCCTTCAACTCGGGATGAACCTCCAGCAGCAAGGTGAAATCGCGGTGATGGATCAGCCCGAACACGATCGCGGGATAATCGCTGAAGCTCATGCCGATGGCGGCGGTGTGCAATACGAATTCATGCACCGCCGCACCGGCCATGATCGCCACCACCGCGGCAGTGAAATGGCGAACGAGCGCCTTGCGG
>JAATGK010000051.1 GCA_015654715.1 Alphaproteobacteria bacterium | reverse complement strand
GCCCGGCTGGGTCGCGTCATGGGGCGATGCCGACACGGCGTTTGGCCAGCCAGTGATGGCGGCCGCATAGAGCGCTTTCAGGAAAAGTGGGAACCGGTTTTCCGTCCGAAAGCGCGACAAACAAAGAATCGAAGGATAGAACATGAAAATCCTCGTCGCCGTCAAACGGGTGGTCGATTACAACGTCCGGGTACGCGTTCGGGCGGACGGCAGCGGCGTCGAAACCGCCAACGTCAAATTCTCGATGAATCCCTTCGACGAAATCGCGGTCGAAGAGGCCGTGCGGCTGAAAGAGTCGGGTACCGCGACCGAGATCGTTGCGGTCAGCATCGGTCCGGCGCAGGCGCAGGAAACCTTGCGGGCGGCGTTGGCGATCGGTGCCGATCGCGCGGTTCTGATCCAGACAGATGAGGCTGTCGAACCGCTGGCGGTGGCCAAGCTCCTCGCCGCCGTCGCCGGGCGCGAAAATCCGGGGCTGGCGATCCTCGGCAAGCAAGCCATCGATGACGACTCCAACCAGACCGGACAGATGCTGGCGGCGCTGCTGGGCTGGCCGCAAGGCACGTTTGCCTCCAAGCTCGCCATCGAAAACGGCCGCGCCGTGGTCACGCGCGAAATCGACGGCGGTCTCGAAACCGTGAGCCTGGCGTGCCCGGCGGTGGTGACGACAGATCTGCGCCTCAATACGCCGCGCTACGCCAGCTTGCCCAACATCATGAAGGCCAAGAAGAAGCCGCTCGAAGTTCTCGCGCCCGCCGACCTCGGCGTCGACATCACCCCGCGCCTCGTCACCCTTAAGGTCGAGGAGCCGCCGAAGCGCCAAGCGGGTGTGCGCGTGTCCGATGTCGGCCAACTCGTCGACAAGCTGAAGCATGAAGCGAAGGTGATCTGAAATGGCTGTCCTCGTTCTTGCCGAACACGACAACACCACCCTTGCCCCGGCGACCCGGCACACCGTCACGGCCGCAGTGCAATTGGCGAGCGGTCCGGTGCATGTGTTGGTCGCTGGTCTTGCCGCCGCCGCCGTTGCGGACTCCGCCGCGCGCGTTGCCGGTGTCGAGAAAGTTCTGCTGGCTGATGCCGCCGCTTATGAACACGGCCTTGCCGAACCGCTGGCCGAGTTGATCGTCAGCCTCGCGGAAAACTACGACGCGATCCTCGCGGCCGCGACGACGTTCGGCAAAAACGTTCTGCCGCGGGTGGCGGCGCTGATTGACGTGGCGCAGGTTTCCGATGTCATCGCCATCGTGTCGGCCGATACCTTCGTCCGCCCGATCTATGCCGGCAATGCGCTGGCGACGGTGCAGAGCAAGGACAAGCGCAAAGTTCTCACCATCCGCGGGACTGCGTTCGCGGCCGCAGGTGAGGGCGGCACGGCCGTCATCGAAAAAATCGCGGCAGCCGCCGATCCGGCGCGGTCGCAGTTTGTCGGCCATGAGGTCACCCGTTCGCAGCGTCCAGATCTCACCGCGGCGCGGGTGGTGGTCTCCGGCGGGCGCGGTCTTGGTTCGAAAGAGAACTTCCAAATGATGGAAACGCTCGCCGATGCGCTGGGCGCGGCTGTGGGCGCCAGCCGGGCGGCGGTCGATGCCGGTTACGCGCCCAATGACGCCCAGGTCGGCCAGACCGGCAAGATCGTGGCGCCCGAGCTTTACATCGCGATCGGGATTTCGGGTGCCATCCAGCATCTCGCGGGCATGAAGGATTCGAAGGTGATCGTCGCCATCAACAAGGACGAAGATGCGCCGATTTTCCAGATCGCTGATTACAGCCTGGTCGGCGATTTGTTCGTCGAATTGCCGAAGCTGTGTGCGCTGCTGGCGGACCGGTGAGATCGCATGGCGCGGGAGCGGATGGATTACGATGTTGTGGTGGTGGGCGCGGGGCCGTCGGGCCTTGCTGCCGCCATCCGCCTCAAGCAACTCCAGCCGGAGCTGGCGGTTTGCGTGCTGGAAAAAGGCTCTGAAGTCGGCGCGCATATTCTCTCCGGGGCCGTGTTCGAGCCGCGCGCGCTGAACGAGCTGATCCCCGATTGGAAGGCCAAAGGCGCGCCGCTCAACACCGAAGCGAAGGACGACAGCTTTTATTTTCTCACCGAGCGCACCGCGCACAAGCTTCCCACGCCGCCGACGATGCGCAATCACGGCAATTACATGATCAGTCTCGGTAATCTCTGCCGCTGGCTGGCGACCGAGGCCGTAGCGCTGGGCGTGGAAATCTTCGCCGGTTTTGCCGCTGCTGAAGTGCTGTACGAGGAGGACCGCGTCATTGGCGTCGCCACCGGTGATATGGGGATTGGCAAAGACGGCCAACCCACCGCCGCTTATACTCCCGGTGTTGAATTGCATGCGCGCCAAACCATCGTCGCCGAAGGCTGTCGCGGCTCGCTGACGCGCATGCTGTTCGATCGCTTCGCTTTGCGCGCGGATTGCGATCCGCAAGTCTATGGCCTCGGCTTCAAAGAATTGTGGGAGGTCGAACCGGCGAAGCACCAGCCGGGCAAGATCGTTCACACCATCGGCTGGCCGCTCGCGAGCGACACCTATGGCGGTTCGTTCTGCTATCACCTCGAAAACAATCAGGTCGTGGTCGGGTTCGTCGTTGGGCTCGATTACGCCAATCCATATCTGTCGCCGTTCGAGGAATTCCAGCGCTTCAAGACGCATCCCGCGATCCGCGGCTTTTTCGAGGGCGGGCGGCGCGTCGCCTATGGCGCCCGCGCGCTCAACGAAGGCGGGTTCCAGTCGATCCCGCGGCTCGATTTTCCCGGCGGCGCGCTGATCGGCTGCGCCGCGGGCTTTGTCAACGTGCCGAAGATCAAGGGCAGCCACACCGCGATGAAATCGGGCATGGTCGCGGCGGAAACGGTGTTCGCCCGCCTCAATGGCGACGCAGGCGCCAGCGTCCGGGAGGCGCTGGAGCAAAGCTGGGTTTGGGACGAGCTTTACCGCGTGCGCAACATTCGTCCGAGCTTTCGGCTCGGGATGTGGGCCGGGC
>JAATGK010000071.1 GCA_015654715.1 Alphaproteobacteria bacterium | reverse complement strand
GCGCCGGACGGCTTCTTCGGCAACCGTTGGGACGGCGCCGGCATGTGCTGGTGCGCCAACTGCCGCACCCAGTTCAAAGCGGCCACCGGGTTTGATCTGCCGCGTTCCAACGAAACCAACGAGGACGTCAAACGCGCTTACGAGGCGTGGAACAAGGCGCGGCGCTGGGCGCAATACACGGCCTGGAACGAAGCCGTGAAAAAGGTGAAGCCCGACGGCTTTTTCGCGCCCAACTACGGCATGAACGATCCGCGCGCGAAAATTCCGATGGTGACGATCGACCGCCAAGGCCGCACCGGTCTCATACCGCTGTGGACCAACGGCAAAAACGCCAAGCTGGCACGCTCGGTGATCGGCGATACACCGGTGGCGGGCCTGTTCAGCATCGGCGTCGAAGACGACGCTTATCGCTTCAAGGACTCATCGCAGGCCGGGCCCGAAATCGCCGCCTGGGTGCATGCCGGCATGGCGCAAGGCTTTCGGCCCTGGCTTTGCAAGTTCAATGCGAAGGTGATCGACCCGCGCTGGATCCCGACGGTCGAAAAAATCTATGATTGGCACTGGCGCAACGAAAAGTACCTGCGCAACACCGCAAACCTGGCGCGAGTTGCGCTGGTGCATTCGGTGCAAAGCCAGACAGTAGCAAAAGCAAAATACGATGCCGCCCAGAACGGCTGGTGCCAAGCGTTGGTGGAGGCGCGTGTTCCCTACGAGATCGTAGATGACAGGCTTTTGGATCAAGCGTCGCGCTTTCGCGTGCTGGTACTGCCGAACGTGGTTGCGCTGTCCGACCGGCAATGCGCGCAGCTTCGCGCGTTCGTTCATAAAGGTGGACGGGTGGTGGCTACCGGTGAAACGTCGCTTTACGACGAAGCCGGGCGGCGGCGTGCCAATTTCGGACTGAGTGACTTGTTCGGCTGCGATTTTGCGGGGAAAATCGACGAGCCGGTGAAAAATTCCTATTTCACGCTGCACCCACCCCATCCATTGCTGAAGGGTTTGGAAGGTACGCCGCGCGTGGTGGCCGCCTCGCAGCAAATCCGCGTCACGGCCCACGACAAAGCACTACAGCCGCTGACGCTTGTACCTAGTTATCCGGATCTGCCGATGGAGCGCATGGTGATGGTGGAGCCTGAGACCACCATTGCGGCAGTGTTTTGCCGAAGCGTCGGCAAGGGCCGCGTTGTCTATTTCCCGTCGAATATCGATGCTACCTTCTGGGATATCCTGGTCATTGATCATCTGGCGCTGCTTGCAAATGCGGTGGAATGGGCGGCTGACGAAACCCCACCGCTCACGGTGTCGGGACCTGGCCTTCTTGACGTCGCGTATTGGCAGCAGGAAAACGCGCTGGCGGCTCATCTCGTTAATCTGACCAATCCGATGGCGTACAAAGGCCCGGTCCGCGAAATCATTCCCGTCGGGCCGTTCGAGGTTCGGATGCGCCTGCCGGAGGGGACCTCTCCGCGAGCCGTTACGCTGCTCGAAGCCGGCAGTCCCGTCGACTATCGCCATGACGGCGATACTCTCGTCGTTTTGGTGCCGCGTATCGCCCTGCACGAAGTGGTAGCCGTGGACCTTTATGGACCACTCAAGCATCTCCTGTAATGACAAAGGTCGGCTGTTTGATGCCCCACCATCCCGGCGGTGGTTCGCTTCCGAAGTGGGGAAGGGTGATCCCCCCTTGGGCACCAGTAAAATCCAGCAAAGTGAATGGCATAACCTAGGACCTAGGTGTAAATCGGCATCGGCGAACGACCCCTTCACTTCAAGATATCTCAAGGACTTGGTTTGCCGATAGGCGCCCGACCGCGGCGTCTATCCACACAAGCTAAATCCAAGAATAACGCGGCCGTTATTCCGCTGGTGCGGCTGCGGGCGCTTTGCTGAGATGGGCGCTCAGGCGGTCGAGGTAGATGTAGACCACGGGTGTCGTGAACAGAGTCAGAATCTGCGAAACGAAAAGCCCGCCGACGATGGCGTAACCGAGCGGGTGGCGAAACTCCGAGCCGGTGCCGCTCATAAAGATCATGGGAATGCCACCGAGTGCGGCGCAGGCTGTGGTCATCAGGATCGGGCGCAACCGCTGATGTGATGCCGCCCGCACAGCGTCCTCGGCGTTCATGCCCTGTGTGCGCTCAAGACGGAGCGCCACGTCTACGATCATGATGCCGTTCTTCTTGACGATGCCGATCAACAGAATGATGGCGATGATGCCGATGACGTTGAGATCCTGCCCGGCAAACTTCAGCGCCAGAAGCGCGCCGACACCGGCGGACGGCAATGTGGAAAGGATCGTCAAGGGATGGATGAAACTCTCGTACAGCACACCCAGAATAACGTAGACCGCGATTAGCGCCGCCAGGATCAAGACCGGCTCGCTCGAGAGCGATTGCTGAAACGCCTGCGCCGTTCCCTGGAATGCCCCAGTGAGGGTTGGAGGCGCGTTGAGATCCTGGCGCACGCGCTCGACAGCGGCCGTGGCCTCGCTGAGCGCGACACCCGGCGAAAGATTGAACGACAGGGTCACCGCGGGATATTCACCCTGATGATTGACGGTCAGGCTGCTGGTGGCGTTGGGATCGACCTTGACGAACAGCGATAGCGGTACGGTCTTGCCTGTGCTCGGTGAGAGAATAAAGACCGAATTGAACACGTCAGGCGTCTGGCGCAAGAGCTGGTTACTCTCGACCACGATGTGATAACTGTTCTGCTGGGTGAAGTACTGTGCGACTTCGTCTTGGCCGAGCAATTCGTAGACGGCCGTGTCGATGGCAGCTGGCGTGATGCCGAAGCGCGATGCCGCGGCGCGGTCGATATCCAGTTTGATGGCACCGCCCTGCGACTGCTGATCAGAGCTGACGTCCTTGAGCTGCGGCAGATTCTGCATGGCCGCCACCATGCGCGGCGCCCAGGTGTTGAGTTCGTCGATGTCCGGATCGGCCAGTGTGTATTGGTATTGCGCCTGGCCTGGCCTGCCGCCGACGTTGATGTCCTGCGCCGCCTGCAACAAGGTGCGCACACCGACGAGCTGCGCCAACTTGGGCCGCAGTCGCGTGATGATTTCGTCGGCGGTGGTGGTGCGGCCGCTGTCCTTGGGCTTGAGCGCAATATACATGCTCGCCTGATTGGCGCCCTGCGAGCCGACAAACATGCCAAAGCCAGCGACATCTGGATCGCTGCCGATGACCCCCGCCACGGCCTGAATCTTCTGGCTTGTTTTCGCGAAGGATGCGTCCTGCGAGGTAAGCATGATACCGCTCAGGAAGCCCGTGTCCTGCTGAGGGAAGAAACCCGTCGAAGCCGTGGCATAGAGGATCACTGCCGCCGCGAGCGAGCCGACGAAGACCATCAGGGTCGTGAATTTGTGCTTCAGCACGATGTCGAGATAATAGGCATAGCCCGTTTCCAGATTTTTCAGGCCGTTGCTCAGCCAACGGGTGAAGCGCGTTGCCGGCGGGGTTGGCGCCTTCAGGAACTGGGCGCACAGCATGGGCGTGACCGTGAGGGTCAGAGCGAGCGAAACTAGCACCGCAGCGCTCAGTGTCACCGCGAACTCGCGCATCAAAAGCCCGACAACACCACCCATGAACATCAAGGGCGTAAACACAGCGATCAGCGAAATGGATATCGACAGCACGGTGAAACTGACGTCGCTCGAACCTGACAGCGCGGCGTCGAACGGCTTTTGTCCACGCTCCAGATGCTGCCAGATCACTTCCGTCATGACGATGGCGTCGTCGACCACGAAGCCGACGGCAATCGTCAATGCCATCAGCGAAAGGTTGTCGAGGCTGAAGTTAAGCGGGAGCATCACCGCGGCCGCGCCGAGCAGCGCTAAGGGAATGATCGAACTCGGAATCAGCGTGGCGCGAAGATCGAGTATGAACAGAAAGATTACGATCACCACCAATATGATCGTGATGATGAGCGTGACTTTGACGTCCGCCACCGAGGCGCTGATGGTCTGGGTTCGGTCCATCAGAACATGGATGTCGATGGCCGGCGGAATGGCGGCCTGCAGGCCGGGCAACGCGGCCCTGATCTTGTTCACCGCCTCAATGACGTTGGCGCCGGGTAGTTTGGAGATGACGAGCAGAATGCTGCGCCCGCCCTTGAATGTGGGATCATCGCTACCACGACCGGGAAACACCCAAGCACCGATCTGGTTGTTCTCCACACTAGGAAAGGCACTGCCGATGTCGTTGATGCGGACGGGCGCGCCTTTGCTGTAGCCGACCACCAGGCCATTCCACGGCGCGGCATCGAGAATCTGGTCGTTGGCATATACGGTCAGATTGCGCTGCGTGCCGGTGACCGAACCTTTCGGCGCGTTGGTCGTGGCCGCGACAATCGCCGCGCGGACATTGTCGATCTGAAGGCCGCGGGCGGCGATCTTGCGCGGATCGAGCTGGATGCGGACGGCGGGCTTCTGCTGCCCGCCGATGGTGACGAGCCCAACCCCATCGATGCGCGAGACCTGTTGGGCGAGAATGACGTCGGCGTAATTATCGACTTGATCGAGCGGGATCGTGTCCGAACTGAGCGATAGGATCATGATCGGCGCATCCGCCGGATTGACTTGGCGGATGGTCGGCTGCGACGGCAAGTTGCTGGGAAGTTGTGCGCTCGCGGCGTTGATCGCGGCCTGCACCTGCTGAAAGTCGCTGGTCATGCTTTGCGACAAGGCAAACTGCAGCGTGATGCTGGTGCTTCCCAACGCATTGACGGACGTCATCTGGATGATGCCCGGAATAAGCGAGAACTGGCGCTCGAGCGGCGTGGCCACATTGGAGGCCATGGTCTCCGGGCTTGCGCCCGGAAG
>JAATGK010000275.1 GCA_015654715.1 Alphaproteobacteria bacterium | reverse complement strand
TGTCGCTGACCGAGCAGGACCCTTACAACAACATCGTACGCACAGCTTACGAAGCGCTGGCGGCGGTGCTGGGCGGAACGCAAAGCCTGCATACCAATTCCTTTGACGAAGCCATCGCGTTGCCGACCGAGCGCTCGGCGCGCATCGCCCGCAACACCCAGCTCATCCTGCAGCACGAAACCGAGGTGATGCGCACCGTCGATCCGCTCGGCGGCTCGTATTACGTGGAAGCTTTGACCGCTTCGCTGGCCGCCGCCGCCCGCGAGATCATCGCCCGGGTGGATTCGAAAGGCGGCATTGCCGCGTGCGTCGACGAGGCGAAACTCGCCATCGAAGCATCCGCCGCGCGGCGTCAGGCCCGCATCGACAAAGGCGAAGACATCATCGTCGGCGTCAACAAGTACGAGCTGGCACATGAAGACGATCTCGCCTATCGCGAAGTCGACAACGCTGCGGTGCTGGCGGCGCAACTGGCGCGGCTCAAAACGGTGAAGGCGGCGCGCGATGGCGTCAAAGTCGCCGAAACGCTGGCGGCCTTGCGCCAAGGCGCTGCCAGCGAGACCAATCTGCTGGCGCTGGCGGTAAAGGCCGCGCGCGCCCGCGCCACCGTCGGTGAAATTTCCACGGCGATCGAGCAGGTCCATGGCCGCCATCATGCGACGACGCGGGTGATTTCCGGCGTCTATGGCGGCGCCTTCGAAGGCGACAACGAATTCGGCGCGCTTCAAGGCGAAGTCGAAACTTATGCCAAAACGCACGCCGGTCCGCCGCGCATCCTGGTGGCAAAAATCGGTCAGGACGGCCACGACCGCGGCGCCAAGGTGATCGCCTCGGCCTTCGCCGACATCGGTTTTGCGGTCGACATCGGCGATCTGTTCGCGACGCCGCAAGAGGTGGCAAAGAATGCGGTGGCGACGGGGGCGCGCGTGGTCGGCGTTTCCAGCCTCGCCGGTGGGCATAAAACCCTGGTGCCGGAATTGATCGCGGCGCTGAAGCAAGAGGGCTCCTTCGCGCTGGTGGTGGTCGGCGGCGTCATCCCGCCCAAGGATCACGCCTTCCTGAACGCTCTGGGCGTCGCCGCCATCTTCGGCCCCGGCAGCAACATTCCGGAAGCCGCCAAGAAGGTGCTCGACTTGATCAGAAACCGGTAACGGGCGCTGCTATTTGGCAGGCGCAGGCGCTGCCGCCGGTTCCGTCGGCGGCGTGACGTAAAGCATGTGGGCCTTGTAGGCGATGTAGAACCGGGTATGGCGCAAGATGTCCATGCCGATCAGCATGGGCGGCGCGACACCTTCGTCGGTAACGCTGATATGCGAGCCGGTGGGCACCTCTGTGAACGGTCGGCTGAGTTTGTCGGGGATCAGTTCGATTGCCGGATTGGCCACGGTGACCCCATCAAAATCCAATGTCTTGAAGGTGTGATGATAGGTGGTGAGATTTTCAGCGCCGTTGAGGATACCGGAGACCGGGGCGTCGGGCGAGCCTGGCGCGATGTTGTAGAGGTGTTCCGCCGTCGGAATTCTGAGCGTGGAATTCCATGCACCGGTATCGAGGATGGCTTTGACCGGTTTGCCGTCGAGTTTGATCTCGACGATGATGCTGCCGTCCTCCGCGGGTTTGAACGGAATCTTCGCGAGCACCTTGGTCGGCCAATAGATGACCCGGTCGGGGCAATGATCCTGGCTCATCAGATCGAGGGTCTTGCCCACCGGATCGACCGATACGTCGAAATGCGACAGGACGTTGGCGCCGAGCAGGCCGACCACGTCGGATTGGTCGAGATCTTCGAACTGCTTTGAAACCGGGAACTGGAATTTCGGCAGCGACATGGCGCTGATCTTGAACGACGTCTCGACATACTTGTCAGATGAATCGCCGGTGAGGCTGTAAACCCTTATCGGCGAGTCGTGCGTTTCAAGCCCCAGCGCCTTGGCAGTCGAGGCGTTGATGAGCGTCACGCTGGCCCCCGTATCGAGCAGCATGCGCATCGGTTTGCCGGCGATTTCTACCGGCACGTATAATCGGCGAAAGTCGGAACTGGTCGAGAGTGGAACACTGGCATAGCGGCCAAGCGGTTTGCAGTCCTGCGCCTGGATGTCCGTTGCAAATACCGCGAATGCGGCCACTGCCGCCGCGCACTGAAGACGATATTTCATGATGGCCCCCGATCCCCTGCAGAGGAATCTAGAGGCGATCCGTTGGGACGAGAAGCGGACGCAATGCCCCAGTGGCAGATCTTTCCTTGAGGAATTTCCGCCCCCGGAGTCCTGCACAAAGATCGAAACCGGATCGTCGCCGGGCGTTACTTTACCTGGCCGGGTGTACTTGCCGGTGTGATGTAGAGATTTTTCTCCCTGTACGCGATGTAGATGTGCAAGTGCTTAAGCACATTCATGCCGAGCAGCATCGGCACCACCTCGCCGCTGTTGGCCTTCCGGTCCAGCAACGACCCTGTGGACCAGTCATTTATCTTATCGCTCATCTTGTCGGGGATGATGTCGATTTCCGGGTCGTTCACGGTGATCCCGGCCAGTGACAGCGTCTGAAAGCGATGCCGCCAAACGGGCAGTGCGTCCTTGTCGTTTGGATTGCCCAGCGCCGGCGTATCGGCCGATCCCAGAACGAGATCGAACCGTCCTTCGGCCCGTGATTTTTCCAGCGTTGAGCGGTAGGCCCCGGTGTCGAGTTGGGCCTTGAGTTCTTTGCCGTTGAGGCTGACGGTCAGGATGATCGCCGTCCGGTTCACGAGCTTGAACGGGACCACGGCGATCGGCCGCTCGGGCCAATAGACCACCTGACCATCGCAGTGATTTTGATCCAGCAATGTGAAGGTGTGGGTACCGTAGTCGATGGAGAGATCGAACTTGCTGAGGATATCGGCGCCGAGCAGGCCAGCTATCTTTGGGTCGCCAAAGCCATCGAGATACGGCGTCCCCAGCATGAACTTTACCGCGTCTCCCCGCAGTTGCCCGATCTGAAGTGGCGCCGAAACGAACTGGCTCGAATTCCCACCAGCCACATCGTAGACGTGGGTATCGCTGCGCGTGGATGTCAGCTTCAGCTCGGCGGCGGTGGCGTGTGTAATCATCGTCATGGCGGCGCCGGTATCGAGCAGCATCAGCTTGGGAACTCCGTTGATCTGGACCGGAATGAATTCGGAGTTATGGCCATCCAAATGTGTCATCGGAACGTTGCCATAGGAAATAAGTTTGCCGCAGTCTTCGGCCATTGCAGGCACGAACAGAACGGCTGCAACGCAGGCCGCTAGCCAACGAACTGTCATGATACCCCCTCGGAACCAGTCGAACGTAGTGTACACGCTGCCGTGATCCGGGGAAGATGGGTCGAGATTGCACACCGGAGGTAACTATGTCGCGTATCACCTTGATCGGACCGGGGGCCATCGGCTCTGCCATCGGCGGTGCGCTGGCGCTCGCCGGACATGAGGTTACGTTCTGCGCCAGGAAGGCGTTCGCGCGCCTCTCGGTGCAGAAGGAGTCGGAGCCGGCCTTGGTTTTTCCAGCCAGGGTAGTGACATCTCCCGCGAACGTGCCGCCGGCCGATTGGGTCCTGTTGTGCGTCAAGGCTTATCAGGTGTCGTCGGCGGCCGATTGGCTGGCGGCGGCGGTGGGCCCGGAGACCCGCGTTGCGGTGCTGCAGAACGGCGTCGAGCAGCGGGAGAATGCCGAACCCTTCGTGCCGACGGGAACGACGATCGTGCCGGTGGTGATCGATCTGCCGGCGAGCCGCACCGCGCCGGGCGAGGTCAAATGGAAGCGGATTGCCGCGGTCACGGTGCCGCAAGGGCCGGACGGCGAGGACTTCGTGAACCTGTTCACGGGATCGTTCGTAACGGCGGAGACCTCGGACGAGTTCGTCACCCGCGCCTGGCTGAAGCTGTGCAACAACGCCCCCAGCGGGGCAATTCTGGCGCTGACGGGCCAGCGCATGCGGGTGATGCACGAGCCCGGCATCGCCGATCTGGCGCGCGCCATCCTGAAGGAAACCATTGCCGTCGGCCGCGCCGAAGGCGCCCGTCTCGACGATGCGCTGGTCGAGCGTCAGATGCAGTTTTTCCTCGCCGCCACGGGCGACGAAGGCAATTCCATGTACGAGGACCGCATGGCGGGCCGCGAGATGGAGTGGAACGCGCGCAACGCGGTGATCGTGCGAAAGGCCGCGCAGCACGGCATCGCCGTCCCCGTCAGCACCACTCTGGTGCCGTTTTTGGCCGCAATCTCGAACGCGGCGAAGAAGGACTAATTCCCGCTCTTGACCGGCTGGCCGTCGATTTTCAGGGTGTTGGTCACTGCTGCGATCACGCCGTATTGGGTCTGTGCCCAGACGCGCAGCGGTACGGCGAAGCTGCGGCCGGCGACGGTGCTCGGGAACACACCCATCCAGACATTGATCGCGGGGAAGTTGGTGTCGTGCAGGACGCGCGGCTTGTAG
>JAATGK010000342.1 GCA_015654715.1 Alphaproteobacteria bacterium | reverse complement strand
TGCACTGCAGTACCACGCCGACGATGTTCTTGCCGATTTCGTGGACATCGCCCTTGACCGTTGCCATGACGATCTTGCCGGCGGCCGAGCGCGGCTTGCCCTCGGCCTGGGCCTCCATGAAGGGCAGCAGGTAGGCGACGGCCTGCTTCATTACCCGCGCCGACTTCACCACCTGCGGCAGGAACATCTTCCCCGCGCCGAACAGGTCGCCGACCACGTTCATGCCGGTCATCAGCGGGCCTTCGATAACATCGAGCGGACGAACGGCTTTGGCGCGGGCCTCTTCGGTGTCTTCCACCACATAAGCGTCGATACCGTGCACCAAGGCGTGGGTCAGACGTTCTTGCACGGGGAGCGAGCGCCACGCCGCATCCTGGATTTGCTCGACCGCCGCACCGCCTTTGTATTTTTGCGCGATGTCGAGCAGGCGTTCGGTGGCATCGTCGCGGCGGTTGAGCAGCACATCCTCCACCGCTTCACGCAACGGCGTCGGGATGTCCTGATAAACCATCAACTGGCCGGCATTGACGATGCCCATATCCATCCCCGCTTTGATGGCGTGGAACAGGAAGGCGGAGTGCATCGCTTGGCGCACCGGCTCGTTGCCGCGGAACGAGAATGAGATGTTGGAAATGCCGCCGGAGATATGAACATGCGGCAGCTCTTTGCGGATACGCTCCGCGGCGGCGATGAAATCGTTGGCGTAGTTGTTGTGCTCTTCGATGCCGGTGGCGACCGCGAAGACGTTGGGATCGAAGATGATGTCTTCCGGCGGAAAGCCGACGCGGTTCACCAGAATGTCGTAAGCGCGCTTGCAGATCGCGACTTTGCGTTCCTCGGTATCGGCCTGGCCCTGCTCGTCGAACGCCATCACCACCGCGGCGGCGCCGAAACGGCGCACTTCCTTGGCGCGTTCGATGAACGCCGCCTCGCCTTCTTTCAGCGAAATTGAATTGACGATGGACTTGCCCTGAACGCATTTCAGCCCGGCTTCGATCACGCTCCATTTTGAAGAATCGATCATCACCGGCACTTTGGCGATATCGGGCTCACCTGCGATCAGGTTCATGAAGCGCGTCATCGCGGCTTCGGAATCGATCAGGCCTTCGTCCATGTTGACGTCGATGACCTGGGCGCCGGAATCTACCTGCTGACGGGCAACTTCCAACGCGGCATCGTAATCGCCCGCGGTGATCAGTTTCCGGAATTTCGCCGAACCGGTGATGTTGGTGCGCTCACCGATGTTGACGAAGTTGGTGTCCGGCGTGACCGTGAACGGCTCCAGTCCGGACAGGCGCAGATATTTGGGCTTTTCCGGAATGACGCGCGGCTTGACGCCTTTGATCGCTTCGGCAAAGGCCGCAATGTGCGCCGGCGTCGTGCCGCAACAGCCACCGACGATATTGACGATTCCGGCGCGCGCGAACTCGCCGATCTTTGCAGCCATCTGGTCCGGCGCATCGTCATAACCGCCGAATTCGTTGGGCAGACCGGCATTGGGATGGGCGGACACCAGCGTATCGGCGACTGCCGAAATCTCGGCCACGTACTGGCGCATCTCGTCGGCGCCGAGGGCGCAATTGAGGCCCACCGCAAACGGACTTGCGTGCCGCACCGAATGCCAGAAAGCTTCCGGCGTCTGACCGGTGAGCGTGCGCCCCGAGCGGTCGGTGATAGTGCCGGAAATCCATACCGGCAGGCGTTCGCCGAGTTCCTCGAACACTTCTTCGAGCGCAAAAATCGCTGCCTTGGCGTTGAGGGTATCGAAGATGGTTTCGATCATCAAAAGGTCGGCGCCGCCTTGCACCAAGCCACGGGCCGCATCGCGATAAGTGGCGCGCAAAACATCGAAGGTGACATTGCGATAAGCCGGATCGCCGACGTCGGGCGAAATCGAGGCGGTGCGATTGGTCGGCCCCAAACAGCCGGCGACCAGGCGCGGCCGGTCGGATGTGGTGGCTTCGTCGCAAATCGTGCGGGCGAGCTTGGCGCCGGCGAAGTTCAATTCCTCGACCAGATGCGACAGGCCGTAATCGGCTTGCGCGGTGGCGGTGGAATTGAAGGTGTTGGTCTCGATGATGTCGGCGCCGGCGTCGAGATAAGCGTGGCCGATGTCGCGGATCAGGTCCGGCCGGGTCAGAGTGAGAAGATCGTTGTTGCCTTTAAGGTCGTGGTCGTGCGCGGCAAAACGCGGACCCCGAAAATCATCTTCGCCGAGCTTGTAGCCCTGAATCATTACGCCCCAGGAGCCGTCAAGCAACAGCACGCGCCGGCGCGCCTCTTCCTGCAACCAAGCGATACGAGCGGAACGATCGAAGCTCATGCACTTTCCTTTAAGCCGAGAATTCGGCAGGTCGCATAGGTCAAGTCGGCTTGGTTCAAGGTGTAGAAATGAAACTGCTCGAAGCCGTAGGCGTGTAGTTCCGTCACCTGCTCGGCCAGCACGGCGGAAGCAACGATGCGCCGGCTTTCGAGATCATTGTCGAGACCATCATACAGCGCCGCCAACCACGACGGTACCGCCGCGCCGCAGCGCTTCGACATGTTGCGGATGCCCTTGAAATTGGTCGTCGGCATCAGGCCCGGCACGATCGGCACCGAAATGCCCCAACGATCGGCGCGATCGCGATAGCGCGCCATTGCCTCGGTGGAAAAGCAGAATTGGGTGATGGCCCGGCCTGCACCCGCCTCAACCTTTTTCTTAAGCAGATCGAGATCGTGCTCCAGCGACGGCGACTCGGGATGTTTTTCGGGATAGCAAGAGACGCTGATCTCGAAATCGCCCGCCGCGCGGATGCCGCGGATGAGATCGGGGGTCGAGGCATACCCTTGCGGGTGCGGCGCATAAGCCAGCGCCATTTCCGGCATGTCGCCGCGCAAGGCCACGATATGGCGCACGCCCGCGTCCCAATACTGGCGGACGATCTCGTCGATCTCAGCCTTGGGCGCGCCGACGCAGGTCAGATGCGCCGCCGGCTTCAGCCCGGTTTCCTGTGCGATGCGCTTGACCGTGGCATGGGTGCGGTCGCGGGTCGATCCGCCGGCGCCGTAAGTGACCGAAACGAAGGTCGGCGCCAACGGCTCCAGCCGCAGAATCGCTTTCCATAGTTGATCTTCCATCTCGGCCGTGCGCGGCGGCGAGAATTCGAACGAAACCCCGATCGGCTGATCCGAGGTGAAAATGTCCTTCAGACTCATGCCGCCTCCGCTTGCGATGCCGCCGGGCTTTGCCCGAGCCAGATCTGCACGGTGAGTTGCTCCTTTAAGTCGGTATGCGGCGCGATGGCCTCCGTCCCCGTGAGCTTCAGGCCCGCCGCCTGAAACCAACCCGCGACCTCCTTGTCGGAGAAGCCGAGGCGGCGATGGGCATAGTCGTCGCGCAGGAATTCGAGTTCGTGCGGCGCGAAATCGGCGATTAATAGGCGCCCGCCAGCCCGCATCACCCGCGCCGCTTCGGCCACTGCTGCAGCAGGATCATCAAGGTAGTGAAGAACTTGATGGAATATGACCACGTCGAAACCTGTGAGCGCCCCGCCCGCTTCGAACGGCAACCGGTAGGTGTCGCCCAGCCGCACCTGGCAGTTGGGCAGCGACCCGCGCAGAAGCTTGTCGCGGGCAATCGCCAGCATTTCGGGGCTGACATCGACGCCGACGGCGCGCTTGGCGTATGGCGACAAAAGCTCCAGCATCCGCCCGGTGCCGGTACCGGCGTCGAGCAGCGCCTCGATCGGATCGGCGCTGAGATGGCGCAGGATTGCCGCCTCCACCTCGCGCTCAGGGGCGTGCAGCGAGCGGATGCGGCCCCACTCCGAGGCATTGGCCTTGAAATAAGCGGCGGCCTCGGCGGCCCGCTTCTCGCGTACGGCAGCAAGGCGCTTGAGATCGTCCTCTGGCGGGCCCGGCAACAGATCGGCTAAGGCCGCCCCGAGGGCCGCGCCGTTGCCTTCATCCATCGTCCGGTAGAACACCCAGCTCCCCTCCTTGAACCGGGCGATCAGGCCGGCGCTGCAGAGCAGCTTCAAGTGCCGCGACACCCGCGGCTGGCTCTGGCCGATGATCTCGATCAGTTCGGAAACTGTCAGCTCAGCTTGGCGCAACAACAGCAGCAGACGCAACCGCGTGGGGTCGCCCGCGGCACGCAACATTGCGACAAGCCAGTCCATGGAAGGTTCTTTCGACATATAAACATATCTTTATATGCTCCGTTCG
>JAATGK010000454.1 GCA_015654715.1 Alphaproteobacteria bacterium | reverse complement strand
TTGACTGTGGGCTTTGATCGCCGGATCGCTGGGGCTGATGAGATCGACCACAGCCGAACCGGCGTCGTCGGCGACGATTTCGAACACCGCAGTCAGTTCCGCCAGGTCCGCCGTGACGCTGTTCTGCACGATATGCAGGTCCGTGATCCGCGCTGCGTCCCAGGTGCGCATACGGACCGGACGCCAGATACCGGAGGTGACGAAACGCGGGCCCCAGTCCCAACCGTAATGATAGCCGGCCTTGCGGGTAAACATGGAGATATGCTGGTCGCCCAGGCCGCCGATCTCACTCCAGTCGACCACCGCCGGCGGATCGTAGCCTAACGCCGCCAGCGCTTTCAGGCCTTCCTGGACCGGCGACCGGAACAGCACCCGCAACACGTTTTCGCCGGTTTTGGCATGGCCTTTGATGTCCGCCGTCCAACTGCGGAACATATTGTCCGCTTGCAGGATCAAGACGTCGTTGAAATAGACGTCGGCATAGGTGTCCAGGCCCGCAAAGCACAGTTCGACGTGGCCGTGCGCCAGCGTCTCGGCATCGACGTCGACAACCGTACGGTATTCCCAGTCCTTCTTGTCGATCCATTGCAGCTCGCGCTCGTTGGTGCGGTAATAAGGATCTGGGATTTTGCCGTTGGCGAGGAGATCGGTGTGCACTGTGCCGGGCACGGTAGCCGTCAGCCAGTCGCCGCTACCCGCCTCGCGAAACTGCCAGAGCTCCGACAGGATACGGTCCTGCGGCTGGGAGCCGGGCTCCGGCGGCAACGGCTTTCCCTGTAATGAGGCCGGCATCAGACCCAGAGCCGCACCGGCGACGGACGTCTGCAGGAATTTGCGCTTGGTCGTGCCGCGAGTGACCATTGTTTCTTCCTCTTTGCACCGGCGCGGTAGGGCAGCCGGTCCGCCGGCGCCTGTTTTAGAACAGAATGGAGAGGATCCCGCGTGCGAAGCGGTGGGTCTTAACGGGGACAGCGCCCGCTTGGCCAGTGTCTGGAACTGGCCCTTCCATCGTCATTTTCCTCCGCATTTGGCCTTATTTCCCGACCCGCATGATCTCCACACGCCGACGGCGTCAGACAATCGTCAGCACGCTTCGACGCACAGAGCGATACCCATGCCGCCGCCGATGCACAGCGTCGCCAATCCCTTGCCGACGCCGCGCCGGCGCATTTCGTAGAGCAAAGTTACCAGGATGCGCGCCCCCGAGGCGCCGATGGGGTGACCGAGCGCGATGGCGCCGCCGTTGACGTTGACATTCGCCAAATGGAAGCCGAGTTCGCGCGAGACGGCAAGCGCTTGCGCCGCAAACGCCTCGTTGGCTTCGACCAGATCGAGATCGGCAACGGCCCAGCCCGCCTTTGCCAGCGCCTTCTTGGTCGCGGGAATCGGACCGGTGCCCATCACCGCCGGATCGACGCCCGCCGTCGCCCAGGAAACGATACGGGCCAGCGGCGTGATTGAGCGCTTCTCCGCTTCGTCGGCCGTCATGACGACAAGCGCCGCAGCGGCATCGTTGAGGCCGGACGCATTGCCTGCAGTGACGGTTCCGTCCTTGGCAAAGGCCGGGCGCAGTTTTGCCAGCGCTGCGAAGGTCGTGTCGGGTCTCAAATGTTCGTCCTTGTCGACCACAACGTCGGCTTTGCGGCCCTTGACCGTGACCGGCACGATCTCCGCCTCAAACCGTCCGGCAACGACGGCGGCGGCCGCCTTTTGTTGCGAGGTAAGCGCAAATCCGTCCTGATCATCGCGCGTGATGCCGTATTTCTGGGCCACGTTTTCCGCGGTGATGCCCATATGGTAATTGTTGAAGGCGTCCCATAAGCCGTCCTTGATCATGGTATCGGTCAACTCGCCCGAACCCATCTTGATACCACCACGCAGATGTACCGCGTGGGCCGATTGGCTCATCGATTCCTGACCGCCGGCAACGACGATCCGGGCATCGCCCGACGCGACCGCTTGAGCCGCTAGCGCCACTGCGCGCAGTCCGGAGCCGCACACCTGATTGATACCGAAGGCGGTGGATTCAAATGGCAGTCCGGCGGCGAGTGCGGCCTGGCGGGCGGGGTTTTGGCCCTGTCCTGCCGTCAGAACCTGGCCGAGGATCACCTCGTCGACCTCGCCGGGCGCAATCCCGGCGCGCTCCAGTGCCGCGCGGATTGCGATTTCGCCGAGGCGCACGGCGGGTACCGTCGCGAAAGCCCCGTTGAACGAACCGATCGGTGTGCGCGCGGCGGAGGCGATAACGATCCCGCTCATAAAATGTCTCCTCTGATGGCACGGAGCCGCAGCGTTGCCTGTGGTCCGTCAGGCCGTGATTTCTTTACGGTTGTGAATCGAGGTGAGCGACCGCGTGCTGCAAGGGGGGACTCGATTTGCGGGGGCACCCGGCACGCTCACCTCGAAGGCGTCACAGAACCTCGAACAGGCCCGCCGCGCCCATGCCGCCGCCGATGCACATCGTCACCACGACGTATTTAGCGCCGCGACGCTTACCTTCGATCAACGCATGCATGGTGCAGCGATTGCCCGACATGCCGTAAGGATGGCCGATCGAAATGGCGCCGCCATCGACGTTGTACAGCTCGTTGGGAATGCCGAGCCGGTCGCGGCAATAGAGGACCTGCACCGCGAAGGCTTCGTTCAGTTCCCACAGCCCGATGTCTTCGATCTTAAGGTCAAAGCGCTTCAGAAGCTTCGGAACCGCGAAGACCGGGCCGATGCCCATTTCGTCGGGGTCGGTGCCGGCGACCGCGATGCCGCAATAGCGCCCGAGCGGCTTCAGTCCGCGCCGGGCGGCGAGCCCGGCTTCCATCAACACGCAGGCCGAGGCGCCGTCCGACAACTGACTGGCGTTGCCGGCAGTGATGCAGCCGCCCTCGCGCACCGGCTTCAGGCCGTTGAGGCCCTCGATCGTGGTTTCGGGACGATTGCCCTCGTCCTTCTGAAGTTCGACGTCTTGCGTCGAGGTAGCGCCGGTTTTCTTGTCGGTGACGATCTTGGTCGCTTTGACCGGAATGATCTCCGCATCGAAACGACCAGCCTTCTGGCCGGCAGCGGTACGCTGCTGGGACTGGAGAGCATACTCGTCTTGTTTCTCGCGGCTGACACCGTAGCGCTTCGCAACGGTCTCGGCGGTGTCGATCATCGGCATGTCGAAAGTCGGGCGCAGTGCCAAAAGCGCCGGATCGTGGGTGATGCGCAGTTCCTTCGTTTGCACGCGCGAGATCGATTCGACGCCGCCCGCAACGATGATGTCCATGCGGTCGACGATGATCTCCTTCGCGCCGGTCGCGATGGTCATCAGGCCCGACGAGCATTGCCGCTCGACGGTCATGCCGGGAACGGTCACGGGCAGACCCGCGGCCAGCGCACATTGGCGCCCGATCACGTCCTGTTCGCCCTGCGTGAGCGAACAGCCAAAAATGCAGTCATCGATCTCGGCGGGATCGATCTTGGCACGCACCACAGCGGCGCGAACCGCATGCGCGGCCAGCGACGGCGGCGGCGTGGCGTTGAAAGCACCTTTATAGGCGCGGCCGATCGGCGTGCGAGCGGCGGCGACTATGACAGCTTCGCGGCTCATATCAGGCCCCTTTCTTGTCCGGGACGACATAGCCGGCCTTTTTCAATTCGATCTCGCTCTGGGTGAAGCCGTAAGCGGGAACAATCTCGCCTTGGCGGTCCACAACTTCCGGCCAGTGTGCCACGATGTCTTCGGCCGGCGGCGGATTGCCGGCGACATAGATACCCTTGGTCAAAGTGATGTTGGCGACCTCGAACCCGCCGGCGCCGGCACAGAGAATCGTGCGCGTCGGGGCGTTTTCGTCGACGAGCGCTAAAACCCCGGGGGCCACGAATTCGGGCCGAAGCAGCTTAAGCTGCGCTTCGGGAAGAACACCTTCGGTCATCTGGGTGGCGGCCGTCGGCGCGATGGCATTGACGTGGATGCCGTACTTGGCACCTTCGATCGCCAGGGTCTGCATGAGGCCAACCAGCCCCAGCTTGGCCGCGCTGTAATTCGACTGACCAAAGTTGCCATAAAGGCCGGAGGACGAAGTCGTCATGACGATGCGGCCGTATTTCTGCTCGCGCATCGTTTCCCACACCGCCTTGGTGCAGTTGACGGAGCCCATCAGATGCACCTCGATCACCAAACGGAAATCGTCGAGGCTCATCTTGACGAATGACTTGTCGCGCAAGATGCCGGCGTTATTGACGAGGATGTCGACGCGGCCCCAGGTCTTCAACGTTTCCTGGACCATGTTCTGCACGCCGGCCACTTCGGTCACGGAGCACTGCACCGCAATCGCCTTTCCGCCAGCGTCGTTAATTTCTTTGGCAACGGCAGCGGCAGGGACACCAAGATCGTTGACCACCACGCGCGCGCCATGCTGTGCCAGTAGGAGCGCATGAGCACGTCCCAAACCTCCACCTGCGCCTGTGACGATTGCGACTCTGCCATTCAAATCAACCACTTGCGTCTCCTTATCCCATTCGCATTTGCTTTTTGCCAAAGCGGCTATTGCGAATTGTTCTAGTTCACAAATTAACTCGAGAACCTTTTCCCAGGGACAAGTAAGACCCCGCCTTTCCCCACTGTCAATATTCATTCTCGCAATAATTAATATTGATCTGTTAGTGACTTTACGGCATTCTGATAAAGTGCGCCGAAGAGCGCGAGAAAACAAACCAAACAGGGAGACGGGTTTATGAAAACCCAGGTGTTATGGCTGAGCGTCTCTGCGCTCGCGCTAGGTTGGTACAGCACAGCTTTGGCGGACGCCGCAGACAACGACGGCGCCCAGCTCGAAACCGTTGTTGTCACTGGCCAACGTCGAACCGAAAACCTGCAGACCACGGGTATTTCGGCGACGGTCTTGACTGCCACCGACATCGAAAACAAAAACGTGGTCAAGATCGATGATTTGCAGTTCACCGCACCGGCCGTCGTGATCAACAACTTCGGCCAAGGCATCGATTTCAATATCCGCGGCATCGGCAAGGGCGAAACAAACAGCCAAACGCTGACCGGCGTGATCACCTATCGCGATGGCGTGGCGACCTTCCCGGGCTATTTCACGGAAGAGCCTTATTACGACATCGCAGGCGTCGAAGTGTATCGCGGTCCGCAAGGCACTTTCGTCGGTCAGAACGCGACCGGCGGCGCCGTTTTCGTCAAGACCAACGATCCGGAAATCGGTGGCGGCTATGATGGCTACGTTCTCGGCCAAGTCGGCAACTACTACGACACAAGCCTGCAGGGCGCAGTCAATATTCCCCTCACCGATACCTTGGCGATGCGCGTTGCGTTCTTCGGTGACCGGCGCAGCAGTTTTTTTAGCATCACGGATAGTGACCCGGCTGACAACTGCCCCGGCCACAAGTACGCCGACTGCAAGCCGGGCTACAATCCGGGCGACATACAGTGGGCCGCTGGTCGTATCGGCCTATTGTGGAAACCCAACGACGCTCTCACCGTTTCGCTCAAATACGACGGCGATTACCTCGACAGCGGAGCCTACCCGGCGGCCAACTATACCGATGCTTGGAAGACTTGGCCGACCAAGGGCGGCATCCCCGCTCCGGCGGAGTGGGTTGCCAACGGCGGCATTAATCCGCACTACAACGGCGATATCTTCCATGTCACCGCCAATTCACGGCAATTCGCACTCGACCGCTTCACGCGGATGGTGCTAAAAGTCGATTATGTGCTCCCCGACGGAATCACGTTCAGGTCCGTTTCGGGCTTCCAGAACGGCAACACCAACTGGTCGACCGACCTGGATGCGACGGACTATGGCGCCTACACGTCCGGAAGCGCCGGTGCCCGCTCCAATAACTGGTCGTTCTGGGATCACGTCGACGAAACCATCTGGTCCCAAGAGATCAACGTGATCTCGCCGGATACTTGGCGCCTGAACTGGGTGTTCGGCGTCTTCGCGCAATCCGATATATACGATTTCCCGAAGGGCAAATTCATCACCGCTGTTCCTGGCGACTCCGACGCCACCACAAGCGCCCTCTGGGGTCAGAATTATCAGTCGTCGTACGCCGTGTTCGGCCAGATCGGATACCACATCCTTCCCAGCCTCGAAGTTCAGCTCGGTGGACGCTACTCGATCAACCGCTCGAGCAACAACGTCACCTGGAATCAGTATGGCAACATCTCGACCGAGAGCGGCCTGGCAGGCAACTTCGAGAAATCGGATAACCTGTCGTACAAGGCCTCGGTAAACTACACGATCAACGACAATAACTTCGCCTATGCCTTCGTCTCGACCGGTTACAAGCCAGGCGGCCTTAATCCTCCGATCTACTACCAGACCTATCTACCGCCACCGTTCGGCCCGGAAACCGTGATCTCGTATGAAACGGGCTGGAAGTCGACGATGCTCGACGGACATCTGCGCACCACGATCGACGGCTACTATAACAGCTACAAGGGCTTCATCGTCACCGTCGGCTATCCGAACTTTACGTATCCCGGCTTCGCTACCGAAGTGAACGATCCCAGCGCGACGACCTCCTACGGCTTCGAAGGGGAACTCGAAGCGGTGTTCGGAAACCTCCGGTTCAACGCCGGTGTCGGCCTGATGCATCAATCGATCGGTAAGTTCTATGCCATCGACGCACGTGCCGTTGGCGCCTATGTCGGGGGAACCTGCGATCCGAAAACCGGTCCGGGCCTCGACGAGTACGGCCAAACAATGCCGTCCAACATTTGCGTCAACCTCGCCGGCCACGCGATGACCTACGCGCCCGCGTTCACGTTCAACATCGGCGTGGAGTACGCCTTCGAGCTCGGAGGCGGTGACGTGCTGACGCCTCGCCTCAATTTCGGTCACCAGTCGCCGCAATGGGCGTCGCTGTACGCCAACGAAGACTTCGGCGACCGGATCGAGGCACGTGACCTGCTCGGCGGCCAGCTCGAGTGGAAACACGACACCTACATCGTGTCGCTCTACGGCACCAACTTGACAGACCAGCATTACACCGCAGCCGTTCTCTCACCGCTGCGCATGCCTGGTCCGCCGCGTCAATACGGCATTCGCCTCACGAAGGTTTTCTAAAGCAATGCCCCACCGGTCGCCGAGCTGTCGTTCCAAGCCGGCGACCGGGCTCTTTTGTTCAAACCCAGAAGGACAGTTGAACGCAAATGGCGTCAGCACCTGTTTGAACAAGGCTTGGTAACGCAACCACGGAACGTCTTTAGAAAGGTGCATTCACATCATGCGTACCGCATCCGCGTCGGCCAAGAAGGTCACCGCTACTGAAGCGGCAGCCCTCGTAAAATCCGGCTACTGGCTCGATTATAGCGCCTGCCTCGGCCAACCCGACGTTTTCGACCGGGCGCTCGCCGCCCGCGCCAGCGAACTCTGCAACGTCGGGATTCGCTGCAGCCTGTGCGCCAAGCCGCGCGAAGTGCTCGAAGTCGATCCCGAAGGGCAGCACTTTCATTGGCACAGCTGGCACTTGAGCGCCTACGAACGCCGGAAGAGCGATGCCGGCATCGCCACGCATATCCCCGAACATCTCGGCGAAATTCCCGACTACTATCGCCGTTTCCTCCCGCCGATCGACATCGTCGCGATCAAGGTGCGCCCCGCCGACAAGAACGGCTGGTTCAATTTCGGCCCCACCGCGCTATGGGCCAGAGCGATCATCGAATGCGCCAAGACCGTGATCGTCGAGACCTCGACGGCCGTGCCCTTCGCGCACGGCAAGGACAACGGCATCCACATCAGCGAAGTCGATTACATCATCGAAGGCGACAATGCGCCCTTGCCCGAGCTGAAGGCCCCACCGATCTCTGACATCGACCGCGCCATCGCTCAGCGCATCGCCGGCGAATTCGAGGATGGCGCCTGCCTGCAGATCGGCATCGGCGGTATGCCCAACGCCGTCTGTTCGCTGCTGAAGGATTCCGGCGCCAAAGACCTCGGCATCCACACCGAGATGCTGACCGACGGCCTGATCGACCTCTATAAAGCAGGCATCGTCAATGGCGCTCGCAAGCAGCTCGATCCGGGAAAATCCGTCTACGCCTTCGCGCACGGCTCGCAGAGCATGTACGAAATGCTCGACGACAATCCCGATATGCTGTGCTGCGCCACCGATTACACCAACTTGCCCCACATCATCATGCAAAACGACAAGGTGTTCTCGATCAACTCGACGACCCAGATGGATCTGCAGGGACAAGCGGCATCGGAGAGCGACGGTCACCGACAGATTTCCGGTACCGGCGGACAGGCCCAATTCGCGCGCGGCGCCTACGCCTCCAAAGGCGGCAAATCCTTCATGTGCATGCCTTCGGTATTCGAGAAGAAGGGCGTCCGCAAGAGCCGCATCGTCCTCAATTTGACGCCCGGTAATATCGTCACCACGCCGCGCACCGACATC
>JAATGK010000110.1 GCA_015654715.1 Alphaproteobacteria bacterium | reverse complement strand
CCGCTGCCGGCGATCCTGGCGGTGTTCCATGCCGAACAGCTCGATAATTATGGCCTCTTCACCGTCGATTCGAACCTGATCTATTCGATCGTCGACGTGCTCTTGGGCGGCCGGCGCGGTTCGTCGGCGATGCGCATCGAGGGGCGGCCCTATACCACCATCGAACGCACCCTGGTCCAGCGCATGATCGAAGTGATCTTGCAGGACATGGTGCAGGCCTTCGAGCCGTTGGCACCGGTCACCTTCCAGCTCGACCGTCTCGAAACCAATCCGCGTTTCGCCGCCATTGCCCGGCCGGCCAATGCCGCCATCCTGGTCAAGCTGCGCGTCGACATGGAAGACCGCGGCGGCCGTACCGAACTCCTCCTGCCCTACGCCACCCTAGAGCCGATCCGCAAACTCCTGTTGCAGCAGTTCATGGGCGAAAAATTCGGCCGTGATTCGATCTGGGAAGGCCATCTGGCAACCGAACTGTGGTCGACCAAAGTCGATATCGAAGCCATCCTCGACGAGCAGGTGATGCCGCTCAACAAGATCATGAACTTGCAGGTCGGCGAAACCATGCTGCTCAACGCCTCACCCGATTCGAAGATCGAGCTGCGCTGCCGCGGCGTGCCGCTGCTCCGCGGCCGCATGGGACGGGCCGGTACCTCGGTCGCCGTCCGGGTCGAAGAAGCCATCGAACGCACCGACGCGTCGCGCGCCCTTTAAGGAGACATGCCCATGCACGCCCCTTTGCAAATGATGCTCTCGATGGGCCTGGAGCTGCTGTTGTCGCTGCTCTTGGCTTTGACGTTGGTCTATTGCATCGTACTCGAACGTCGGCTGGCGTCGGTTCGCAAAGGCCAGGACGGCCTCAAGAAGATGATCGGCGAGCTTAACGGCGCCATCGCCGGAGCCGGAGCTTCGCTCCGGGCGCTGAAATCCGCCGCCGCCGATGCCGCCGAGACGCTCGACGACCGGCTGAAACGCGCCCGTGCCCTCTCCGACGAGCTGTCGCTGATCACCAATTCCGGCGAGCACATCGCCCGGCGCTTCGACCGCACCGTACCGGCCACGCCCGCCTCCCCGCTTCCGTCCGGCAGTGTGATGAATCGTTTGAAGGCCGTGCGATGAGATATTTTCGGCTTCTGCCCGCCGTCATTGTGGTGACTGTCGGACTGCTCGGCCTCAAGGGCGAAGGCCTGATCAACAGCGCCATGGCCCAGGAACAAAAGGCCGCGGCCGGCGACCAGTTGGCCCAGGATACCGCGCCGCTGCCGAAGGATACCGCTACCGAAGACACCAAATCCGATAGCCCGGCCGAAGTGGACGTGCTTTCGAGCCTCAGCAAACGCCGCGTCGAACTCGACGCCCGCGAAGCCGATCTCGAGATGCGCACCCAGGTGCTGGCCGCTGCCGAACAGCGCGTCGACGGCAAGATCGCGATGCTGAAGCAGCTTCAGGATCAGATCACCACCCTCTTGGGTCAGCGCGATGTCGAACAGCAGAAGCAGGTCACGTCGCTGGTGAAGACCTATTCGGCGATGAAGTCCAAGGACGCCGCGCGCATCTTCAACAATCTGCCGGACGAAGTGCTGGTGCCGGTGGCGCAAGCGATGAAATCCGACGTGCTGGCGCCGATTCTGGCCGCCATGACCGCCGACAACGCTCAGCGCCTGACGCAGAAGCTCGCCAATCGGTTGAAGCTGCCCGACACCGCGGCGGGCGCTATTACCCCGCCGGGCGGCCCCGCACCGGTGACACCACCGGCCGGTGCAGCCGCGCAACCGCCGCAAGGCCCCGCGCCGAAAGCGACGAAGTAAGGCCGTGAAGGATCGGATCGAGCACCCCATGACACTGCGGCCCAAGATAATGGGGATCGTGACCCGGCTGGTGTATCTCGCTGTGCTGGGATTGCTGCTCGCTGCGCAGCCGGCGGCGGCCGATTCGGTTTCGGGTACCACCAACCAAGGTTACGGACGGCTGCTGTTTGTGCTGGGCCCGACCGATCAGGTTTCGGCGCAGGTCAACGGCAGCGTTTTGACCATCAGCTTCGGGCGCAAGGTCACGCTCACCCCCGAGACCATCATCTCGGCTATCCCCGGCTACATCGCTAACGGCCGCGCCGATGCCGATGGCAAAACCTTTCGCTTCGCCCTGACGGGCGCGGCAAAAGTCCATACCAGTTCGGCCGCCGGAAAATTTGCGGTCGATGTCACGCCCCTCACCTATCAAGGCACGCCGCCCGATCTGCCCAAGCCGGTTGCTGCGGCCCCGAAGCCCATCGATGTCAGCAAGCTGCCGCTGATCAAAATCCGTTCCGGCGCCTATCAGAATTTCACCCGTGTGGTGTTCGATTGGTCGAAGAACGTGCCCTACAAGGTGTTCGGCGGTTCCGGCAAGCTGACCGTCACGTTCGACGCCCCGGCCAATGCCGATTTCTCCGCCCTCGATCGCCAGGCACCGCCCTGGGTGAAGTCGGCGGGATGGCATCTGGCCGGTTCGACGACAGTGGTCGATCTCGCGATCGATTCGGCGTCGGGCTATCACGATTTCCGCGATGGAACGCATGTCGTGGTCGACGTCCTGGCGCCTAAGACGGACGCCGATGCCTACAATCCGCCCGGCCAAACCAAGCCCACCGTCACCCCGCTACAACCCGGCAAACAGGCCGCCGCTCCAACCGCCAAACCGGTGCAACCGGCATCGACCGGAGCGCCCGCCAAACTTGCCGCCAATGCGCCGAAACCGGCAACGGTTACGCCACCGCCTCCACCGCCTCCGGGCAAGGCCGCTCAGCCGTTGCCGGAAGGCGCTGGCCCGCAAGCCGCAGTTCCCGAAGCACCGGTCAATCCCGATGCCCAGCCTGCCGACGGCCGGCTCACCAAGGACGGCGCGGTGCTGGTGTTCCCTGGCGCGGCGCGGCAAGGCGTGGCAGTGTTCACTCGCGGCCTCAATGCCTGGATCATCCTGCAAAGCAGTCAGCCGCTCGACACCCAAAAGTTGCGGAACCAGCTCGGCAACTTCCCCACCGATGTCGAAGCCTCAGCCGGTGACGGCACCATCCATTTGCGCATCGCGCTGCGCCAGCCCGAAGCCATCGCCGCCTTCGCCGAAGGTTCCAACCTCAAGGTCGTGATCGCCAGGAACGTCACGCCGACGGCGATTGCGCTTGGTTTCGCCCGCAACCAGGAAAACCCGACCCACACGACCATCTCGACCCTGCTTGCCGGCGCCGCCAAGGTGGAGAGGCTGGTCGATCCGCAAGCTGGCGATGAACTGATGGTCGTGCCGGGGATGGCCGGACGCAACGTGTCGAGCGAGCGGACCTATATTGAATTCGCCGCGCTGCCGACTGCTGCGGGCCTCGTCGTGATGCCTTATGTCGACGATCTCGCCGTGTCGGTGCAAGGAACGCGCGTCACCGTCACCCGGCCCGGTGGGCTGGCGCTGACCCCGGCGACGCTGTCGGCCAACTCCCCTGAGGGGCTGGCCGCCAATGCCAAATCGCCAAGCTTTCTCGACTTCGCCCATTGGCGCAACGCGCCGGGCGGCTCGTTCCTCGCCATCGAGCGGCGGCTGCGAGCGGCGGCGGCACGGCTCAGTCGCGAGCAAGCCAATACCGCGCGCCTCAGGCTCGCCCGCTTCTATCTCGCCAACGACTTTGCCGCCGAGGCGCTCGGCGTCATCGACCTGATGCAGACCGCCGATCCGGGCCTGGCCAGCGACGCGCAGCTTCAGACCATGAAAGCCGCCGCCAGCCTGGCGATGGGCCGCATCCGCGATGCCCACAACGCCCTCGCCGGCGCCCAGTTTGACGTCGACCGGCATGCCGCCTTGTGGCGCGGCCTCGCCGATGCGGCGATGGAGAACTGGGACGATGCGCGCGCCAATCTCGATCGCGCCGCGCCGGTCTTGAACGCCTATGAGCCCGCCATCCAGGCCCGCGTGCGCATGGCGAGCGTCGAAACGGCGCTGGCGACAATGCATCTGGAAGTGGCCGACGCCGAACTCGAACACCTGCCCAAGCAACTCGAAGGAGCGCTGGCGTTGCAGGCGACGCTCGACCGGGCGCGGCTTGCCGCGGCCGAACACGTGAGCGACAAATCCGATCTCCTGTTCGACGAGGTCGAGAAAAGCGGCAATGAAATGTTTGCCGCGCAGGCGATCTATTATCGCGTCACCACCGGGCTCGCCAACGGCACGCTCCAGCCGCAAGCTGTGATCAATGCGCTGGAACGCCTGCGCTTCCGCTGGCGCGGCGACAGCCTCGAAATCAAGACGCTGCGCAAACTCGCCGGTATCTACTTCGCCCAACGGCGCTGGCGCGAAGGGCTCATCACCCTCAAAGTCGTCGCCCAGAATTTTCCCAGCGAAGATGTCGGCATGCAGGCGATGGACGACATGCGCGGCGCCTTCATCAATCTGTTCCTCAAAGGCGAAGCCGACAAAATGGCGCCGGTGGCAGCCCTCGGCCTGTTCTACGATTTCATCGAGCTGACGCCGATCGGCTCCGACGGCGACGAAATGATCCGCCGCATGTCCGACCGACTGGTCAAGGTCGATTTGCTCGGCCCGGCCGCCGATCTGCTCAACTATCAGGTCACCAAGCGCCTCGACGGCATCGCCCGTGCCCAGGTCGCCACCAAGCTCGCCATGGTGCAACTGATGGACCACAAGCCGGCGGCGGTGCTCGACACTTTGCGCACGACGCAAATCTCGACCCTGCCCGACGACGTTTTG
>JAATGK010000437.1 GCA_015654715.1 Alphaproteobacteria bacterium | reverse complement strand
TCTTTCCAGTAGTCGGGGCCGTGGAGGTCGCGCAGCAGCATGTGATAGCCCTTGGGGTAGATGTGCTCGGTGAAATCCGCATGCGCGGCGAGCGCCTTGGCGGAGACGGCAGCGGAGGCGGGCGGGATCACCTGATCCTTGTCGCCGTGCAGCATCAGAATCGGCGGCGGGTCTTTGAGCGCGCTGGCCGCGACCCGCGCATCGTCCATCAGATTGGCGAGACCCCAGATCGCATCAGTGCGCGTCGCCTTGATCACCAACGGATCGCGCGAAAATTTACGCAGCATGTCGATGTTGTCAGACGGCCAAATCTTGAGACCACGCCCGGTCACCGTCATCCACGGCACGGTATGGGCGGTGAACCACATCGCGGCGCGGTAATAGAACGGCATGTCGGCGCGCGACCATACCGCGGGCGACACCAGGATGATGCCGTCGACGCGTGGCGGCCGCTCTTGGGCAAAGGTGGTAAGTACCACGGCGCCGCCCATGCTTTCGCCGAGCACGAACAGCGGCAGCCCGGGATGGCGGGACCGTATCGCGGCGATACAATCGGCAAGATCGCGGTCCATCACCGCTTCGCCTGGCCACAAGCCGGTTTGGGGCGCCCGACCGAAGCCGCGCTGGTCGTAAGCGTAAGTGGTGATCCCCTGCCCGGCCCAATACGGCGCCGGCAGCGCGAAGGCGTTGGAATAGTCGTTCATGCCGTGCAGCGCCAGAATCACGGCGCGCGGAGCAGCCGCGTTCCACTGGCGCAGCGGCAGCGCGAGGCCGTCGCGCGTTATGAAAGAATCGTTAGAAACCGCCGGCGCCGAATCGGTAAGCCCTTGCGGCGCGGTTACCGGCGCGCAGGCCGCCAGAATGACGCAGAGGAGAAGGACGGCCAATCTGGCCATCGCGCGGCCTTTCGGTATCTAATCAGTTTATTCTGTGTCGGAGCATAACGAGGTACCGGGAATGGACAAGTCTGCTGCCGCCCTGATGACCGCCGCCCTCGTGCTGGGGGCCTGCGCCACACTGCCGCCGCCCCCACCGCCGGTGCTCGCTGTCGTCAAAGCCGAGTACAAATTTCCGCCCAAGCCGCTGACCCTTCTTTACACGACATTCCAAGACCACGCCGTGCTGCAACAGGGCAAGCCACTGCCGCTGTGGGGTCTGACCAGCCCGAACGCAACGGTAGCGATTTCCTTCGCCGGACAAACAGCAACGGCGACGGCGGATGCGGCCGGGCATTGGAATGTGGTGCTGCCGGCGATGACAGCGGGCGGGCCTTATGGGCTCAGCGCCACATCGTCGAGCGGCGAGACTCAAATTCTCAAAGATGTGATGGTCGGCGATGTCTATCTTTGCTCCGGCCAATCCAACATGGAACTGCCGCTGCGCCTCGCGACCAATTACGACAGCGAGATGTGGAGCGCCAAGAATGCCAGCCTGCGGCTTTTCCATGTACAGCGCTTCACCAGTCCGAAGCCGCGCGAAGTGTTCGGTTCCGATGCCAGTTGGGCGGTGACAAGCCCAGACACCGTCAAGGAATTTTCCGCCGCTTGCTATTATTTCGGTAAAAACCTGCAGCCGGCGGCGGGCGTGGCGGTGGGATTGATCGAAGACGCGTGGGGCGGCTCGGCGATCCAGGCCTGGATCAGCAACGGCAAGCTGGCGGAGCTCGGCGGTTATGACAACACGCTCGACATCGTGAAAACCTATGCGGCAGCACCGAAGGACGGCGATCTCAAATATCGCGCCCTGGTGCATGCCTGGTTCGATGCTCACGATCCGGCGATGAAAGCGACAACGCCGTGGTTCGATCCGGCGCTCGATGATTCAAACTGGAATGCGCATGCCCTGACCGGCGCGTGGCGCGACTGGAATGTGCCGCTGCTGGCGAAATTCGACGGCGTCGTCTGGATGCGCAAGACCATCGAACTGACGGCGGCCGAGGCGCAAGGCGCCGCCACGCTGACGCTCGGCCAAATCAGCGACTACGATCTCACCTTCGTCAACGGCACCGAAGTCGGCGCCGGCGAAGGCTATGACGTGGTACGCGCTTACGCAATTTCGGCAGGTACGCTGCACGAAGGCAAGAATTTGATCGCGGTGGCGATCATGGCCGGTGACGGCCCGCTCGATCCAGCTGAGAAGATGAGTCTGAAAACCGCGAGCGGGACAGTGACGGCGCTGACCGGGCCGTGGAAATGGAAGACCTCGGCGACGGCAAGCGGACTGCCGCTGATCCCGCATCAACCCTGGCTCAACCAGTTCGGCGTTTCGACCCTGTATAACGGCATGATTCTGCCGCTGGGCGGCACTCCAATCCGCGGCATCGTCTGGTATCAAGGCGAAACCGACAGCGGCCAACCGGCGGAATACCGGCGCCTGCTCAAAGCGCTGATCGAGGATTGGCGCGCGCGCTTCGGCGCCGAGACGCCGTTCTATGTCGTGCAACTGCCCGGCTTCGGCCCGCGGCACACGGCGCCCGGCGTCTCGAACTGGGCGGCGCTGCGCGAAAGTCAGCGGTATGTGACCGATACGACCCCGAACACGGGATTGGCGGTAGCGGTCGATCTCGGCGTGCCGGACATCATCCATCCAGCGATGAAACAGGAAGTGGGACGGCGGCTGGCGCTGCTCGCCAAACAGCATATCTACGGCCTCCCGGTGGAAGGATCGAGCCCGTCGCCGCTGGCCGCGGTGCGGCAAGGTAAAACCGTGACCGTCAACTTCGCGCATGTCGGCGCGGGACTGGTGGCGCAGGAATGGGACAAGGCGATCGGCTTCAGCCTGTGCCGCGCGGACGGCACCTGCCACTGGGCCGATGGCCTCGTCAGCAAAAACGCGGTGAATCTGAAAGTACCCAAGGCGGCGGCGAAAGCGACCACGGTACGGTTCTGCTGGGCCGACAGCCCCTTATGCAATCTTTACAGCGCCGAAGGCCTGCCGGCGGTGCCGTTCGAAATCGCGATTACCGCGGCGGGGAAAAAAGCGAAGAAGTAAGAGCACTCACTCTTCCTTCAACGCCTGTTTCACCCTTCGCCGCAGATACGGCAGCAGGTCTTTGGCGAACCAGGGGTTCTTCGCAAGCCAGGCGTTGTTGCGCCACGACGGATGCGGCAGCGGCAGGAGGGCGGGGGTGTAGTCGCGCCACGCCTTCACGGTTTCGGACACGTTCTTCTTGGCGCGGCGCTTGAGGTGCCAATCGAAGGCGTAGCTGCCGATCAGCAGCGTGAGATCAAAAACAGGCAGCGCGGCGAAGAGTTTTTCCTGCCAAGCTTCGGCGCATTCCTTGCGCGGCGGCAGATCGCCGCCGTGCGCATCGAAGCCGGGAAAGCAGAAGCCCATACCGATGATGGCGACTTTGTCTTCGTCGTAAAACACCTCGCGGCCGATCCCCATCCATTCGCGCAAACGGTCGCCGGAGGGATCGTTGAACGAAATGCCGGTCTCGTGCACGCGGATGCCGGGCGCCTGCGCCACGATGCAGATGCGGGCGCGGGTACTGGCGTGGATGATCGGGCGCACGCCATGGGACAGGTACTTCTCGCAGATCCGGCAGCCGCGGATCTCGGTGAGGAGGCTGGCGAGTTTGCGGTCCGAAGCGGCCATGGTGTCGGCAGTTTGGCACGGATTATGGAGGAGCACATACCCCGTCCACCCTCCGCGCCAGCCCGCGACCGCAGGCCGGGGATGAAACCTTGGTAAGGCCGCTGCGGCTTACAGCGCTTACCTCTAGATCGTGAACGAGCTTTGCGTCTCACCGAAATGTTCCCGGC
>JAATGK010000119.1 GCA_015654715.1 Alphaproteobacteria bacterium | reverse complement strand
TGGCGATGTCGCTTGCCACGTCCGCGCGACCGGTGATGGCAAAGGGCCCGTTCATGGCGCCGCTCCGCAAAAATGCATCTTGCGGACATTGCCGCGTTGATGCTCGCGCCCGATGGCGGTCTCGCCAATGCAATAAGGGCAAACCGCCGACGGCATGGGAAAACGCAAGCGCGCCCCTTCCAGGCTTTCGACTTGCGGCGCTTCGCCGAAATAATGACCGAGATCAAAAGCGCCCTGCCCGGTGATGCCGTTGAAAAACAAAATGGAAGCCCGCGGATTGGCGAGAGCGACATTGTAGGCGAAGACTTCACGTTCGGCTTGCGAGACGATGTCGCCCTTGGTCACCACCACCACATCAGCGAGCTTCAGCATCGGCCCGATTTTCCGCGGCGTATGAATGCCGGAGAGATTGTCCACCACACAGACCGCCAACACGCCGGCGATATGCGGCGCACAACGATTGCAAAGACCGGCGCTTTCCACCACCAGCGTATCGAGCCCGGCGGCGGCACCCCACTGCAGACAATCATCGATATTGGAAATGAAGAAATGGTCGGGACAGACCGAGCCGGAAAGGCCGACAACGACGGGCAATCCGGCCGCTTCGTAACGCGCGGCATCGCTGCTGGAGAGCGCGTCGAACTTGACGATGCCGATGTGGATTCCGCTAGCCGCCAGCGTTGCCGCCGTTTTAAGAATGACGGAGGTCTTGCCTACCGATGGGGGACCGGCAACCGTGACTACGCGCATGGCTCACCTTCCGCTGCAAACGGTTCGCTGGCGCGCACCAGGGCGCGGATGCGCTTGACGTCGCCCGGCAATGACGAATGGCGGACATACTCCCAGCCGAGCCAAACGAGCTTCGCCTCTGGCGGCAAAGCGGCGCGACCGATTGCCGGATAGTGGTTGTGGTCGAGATAACGGGCCAGCGTGTCGCCGTAAAAGTAATCGATCAGCGGACTGAGGCGGGAGCGCTCGGCCGCTTTGACCGTGAGCCACAACGGATAGGCCAGCGCGCCGTCTTCGGGCCAGATAACTTCGGTTACCACACGGCGCGGGCATAGATCGGCGAGCGACCACGGCAACACATAAATCCCGCCCAGCGAACGGTTGCTGCCGGCGCGTCGCGGCATCTCGGCGGAATGCATGAAGCCGCCGATGTTGGCGAGCAGTTTTTCCAACCCGCCGCGGCCGAACAGGCGCTGCATCGAAAGCAGGAAATGGACGTTGTAGGTGCGCACATGCGATGCGCCTTGCGGGCGCCAGCCGCCGAAGACAATCTGGCCGCGGTATTCGGGCTCGAGCAAATCGGACCAGCGGCGCGGCACCGGCAGACCGTTCAACTTCTGACGGTCGATCAGGAACACGAAGGGCGCGACAGCAAAGACTCCGATCCAACCCTTCGAATCGACGAGCCCTGCGGCGGCGAAGGCCGGAGGCAACGCATCGGGCTGGCATGACGCGAAGGCGCCGGCTCCGACTTGGCGTTCGTAGAAACGGCGATTGAAGGCGCCGCCGTCTTCGGCCGAGACCAGCATATTGGGGAAAGCTTCAAGCTGGCGGATGAAGCGCAAGCGCTTCAGCGGACCGATGCCACCCTGACCCATCGGAAAACAGCACTTCAGCCCTTCGCCAGCTTGAGCGGCATGGCGCGAGACGACATCGGCGACGCCGTCGCGAACCCTGAGCCGCACCGGCACCGGCACGTGCCCCAAAAAATCCCAACCGCGGGGGCTCTCGGCATCCGGCGACAGCGGCAGTTCCTCGGCGCGAGCAAAATCGTCATCCCAGCGAATGAGGGGCGATTGAGTCATGCGCCCCGCTCCTGGCGTTTCAGGCTGTACTCGATGACGTGGCCGAGCACATCTTCCTGCGACAGACCGAAGCGTGAGGCTGCCAGGCAAATCGCGCCGCTGCGGCCGATATGGCAGCAGATGTTGAATTCGAGGAAGGTGCGCCTGCCGGTATCGGGATCGAAGCGGTAATCCATGCGGAAATAGTCCATCGGCCCGGCGGCCTGCCACAAAGCGCGCACGTCGGCCACCAGCAGGCTTTCCGTCTTGCCGACATCGATCAGGCCGTAGCCGAGCGGATCGTCGCGCTTGAGGTCTTCGGTAATGATGCCGCCGGCCTTGTTCGAATTGGGCTGCACAACGCCCAGCATCACCGGTCCGCCGAGGACGGGGACGGTGATGTCGATGCCGGGCACATAACGCTCGACCAGCACCTGCATGCCGCGTTCAAGCAGACGTTCGGCGACACGGCGGGCGCCACGCCATTCGTCCTGGATGGAATCCGCCGAAATGCCTTCCGACGCCGCGCCGAAGCAGTTTTTGACGAAATAGGGACCGGCAAATGCGGGCGCCTCCGCCAGCGCCGCGCCCGTGCCATAGACGGCTCCATCCGAAACAGGAATGCCGACGGCGCGCGCCACCAGCTTGGCATACCATTTGTCCTCGGCCAGCGCCCGCGTGTTGGCCGGTGCGCCGACGATCGGCAAATGGAGATAGGACGCTAGCGACGGCACGAACACTTCCGGATTGGCAAACGGCATCCGGTTCATCAGCGAAAACACGATGTCGATGTCGCGGTCGCCGGAAAGCAGCGCCAGCGGCTGGCTGGCGGTCGAAACCCGGTAGCCGAGATGGGTCAGCGAGGTGTAGACGCGGTGGTAATATTGCGGATAGCCGCCGTCGCCCGGATACGCCTTGCAGAGATAGGCGGGCTCGTCCGGCGCATGACGCGCCAGAAACAGGATATGCGCCTTGACGGCTTGCGGCGGGCGCAACAACCAATCGGACGCGGATAAAGGCGACATTTGTTGTGTGACCATATCAGCCTCATTACCTAGCAAATGGCGCGCCAACTTTACCCGGCTTTTGCGGCCTCGGCACGTCGCAGATTTCGTACCGATCGGTAAGTTCGCGCCGCCCGGTTTGTTCGCAGGCGTGCATAGTGCGCGCCGATACAGCCGGTTTTCCCTTGGCCCGCCTTTTGCTGCAGAAGCTGCATGCAGACGGCAACTTCCGCGCTCGCTTATTTCGAGGCTCCGACCTTTGCTGACGGAGCGCGCGAGATGAACATGCCGGCGCCGCACATCCGGCCGGGCGTCGTGGTGCATCACTCGGCCGCAACGGTCGACGGTCTGCTGGAACAGTTCGCCGTCACCCTGAAAGCGCGCGGCTTTGCGGTGGTGGGATACACGCAGCGCTCCGCCAAAGGCTGCAACGGCTCCGGCCACGGCTGCGAAAACAATCGCGAATATCTCGACCTCGCCACCAACCGGACGATCTCGGTCGAACGCACGGCGGCCCGATCGTATTTGCAGCAGGCGATGCGGCAGAAAGCCGATCTTCTGGTGGTCAGCCGCTTTGCGGGGTACCTCGCCGACGCCGATGCGCCGGCCAATCCCGGCACGAACAGCCTGCCGCTGCTAACCTCTATCGCCGGGCAGTGCATTCAAAAGTGGTTCGATTACGCCCATTACCAAGGATCGATGCTGACGCCGGACCTGAAAGCACTGTGGGCTTGGTGGGGCACCGAGCAGCTTTATCGTGACTTGGCGCTCGGTGTACCAGCCGACGACGTGCTTCGCATCGTTTGCGGCAACCGCTGGATCATGGTCGAAGGCCCGCACGGCACCGGGCTGGCCCATCTGCCCTGTTCGCCCAAAACAATCCTGCCGATGCTGCCGGATTTGGCCAAGAAAAGTCTCGCCGAACTGGCGCTGCTGGCGGGCGCGTGGGACCCACCCAAGCTGGCGATCGGCCTCGCCGCCATCAACGCCCATTATAACCGCTACGATCTGGCAGGGCTTTCCGGCAACGGCGCCAAGACATTCCGCACTGAGTCAAAAAAAATCGTGGTGATCGGCGCGTTTCCCGGCATCAAAAGCATTTTGCCGGGCGCCTCGGTTATCGAAGCCGACCCGCGACCCGGCGAATACCCAACGATTGCCATGGACGCACTGCTTTCCGGCTGCAGCGGCGCCATCGTCAGTGCCTCCACCCTCATCAACCGCAGTCTGCCGCGGATTCTGACGCTGGCGCAGGGCCGTCCGCTCGGCCTCATCGGAGCCGCGACGCCGCTGAGCCCGCGGCTATGGGATTATGGGCCGAATTTGCTTGGCGGATTCATCGTCCGCTCGCCGTCAGCTCTGGCGCAAGCGATCCGTGCCGGCGCCCGGGCCAACGACTTTGGTGAATTCGGGCGTTACGTGCATCTTCGCGCCCCACGGGCTTCATAACTCCTGCTCCTCCAGCGGCAGCCGCGCCCCTGTGGCGTCGCACATGACGCGGCGCAGCCACAACGGCGGCGAGGTGTTGAGGAGTTCCTGCAGCTGACCGATGATCTCATCGATCGAGCGCTGCTGATAGCTTTTCACCGGGAACACCTTCGCCTGATGCACCCGCATGGCAGCGAGGTCGCTCATCTCCATGGTGAACAGCACCGAACAACCCTTAAGCGCCTCCACCCGTTCAATGGTAGGATCGACGCCGGTGCCGTCATCATCCTCCATGTCCATCATCGGGCATTTACCGTCCGCATCGGGCCCGCCGCCCGGCCCCTTCCGGGCGCCGCGGAGAAACGGGACCACATCGACGAATTCCGAGCGCTCGCGGTCGACGTCGTAAACCACCATCTGCTTGGCCGCCGCGAAATTGGCATCCATATGCAAAAGACTGTTGGTGGTAATCGCCACCCGTAAATGCGCCGTATCCATCTCACCTCACCAGACGTTCATCATCCACTCGCGATCCTTCTTGATCTCCATATGGGTGAAGAAGGTATTCACGATGTCTTCGGCGAGATGCACGGCACCTTGGTAGCCCATCGTCGGATGACGATAGAGACCGGCGCGGTCGAAGCTTGGGAAGCCGACCCGCACCATCGGAATACCATGTTCGATGGCGACATAACGGCCCTTGGAATGGCCGAGGATGAGATCGAGCTTGTACGCGGGGTCTTTCACCCGCTTTTCCAGCTCCCAGAGGTCGGCGTTGCAGACCACCTCCATATCCCAATCCACTTTTTCCTGCAGCGCTTTGAGCCGCGGATCGCGCTTGTATTTGCCGTTGTCGTCGCCAAGCAGCAAGAGTTTCGGCTTCATCTCGACTTCGATGCAGAATTCGGCGAGACCGATGACAAGGTCGGGATGGCCGTATAGCGCCACCGTCTTGTCGGCGAGCCACATATGCGCCAGATCCTGCAGCGCATCGATCGCTTTGCCGCGCTCGGCCACCAGACTGTCGGGAATCGGCTTGCCGGAAATGTCGCTGAGGGTTTCCAGCATCGCATCGGTATTGGCGATGCCATAAGGCGTGTTGAGGTTGTGCGCTGGAACCTCGAATTCGCTTTGCAGATAGGTCGAGGCGGCGAAACTTTCGTAGCGCGACAGCGACAGCGATCCGAAGGCGCCAGAGGCGCGCTGGATGTCTTCCACCGTGGTGCGACCGTGGGTATGGATCGCCTTGTCCGGCATGATCGGCGAGTCGAAGTCCGAGGTATCGAAGAAATAAGTCGCGTCGATCCCCATCTCGGAAACGTAGTGCTTCAAGAGATCGAGATCGCCCGGATTGACCCAGCCGGG
>JAATGK010000293.1 GCA_015654715.1 Alphaproteobacteria bacterium | reverse complement strand
GGCGGGCGGCGTCGCATTCGGCTGCCCCGGGACCGCGCCGCCATAAGTTGCGTCGGTCTGTCCGGGCAGAGCGTCAGCCGCGGGCTGCGTCGGCGCCGGCGGCGGCGTCTCGGCGGCCTTTATGATCGGCTTATGCGCGCCCGGACGCTTGACCATCATCGGCACCGGCTCGACCGTCTTGTCGTTGAGCATGCGATCGGCGGACGCGGCGAGCTGATAAGCGCCATAGAGCACGAGCAACACGACAATGCCGGCCATGATCTTCCAGCCGTGCGGCATGCGATGCTCGTCGTCGTCATCGATCACCGTGATCGGTGTTAGTGTCGGATCGGTACGGCCCGCGATTTCGGCCTTGAAACGTTCGACGCACTGCACCGCATCGAGCCCGAGATAATCCGCATACGAACGAATGAACCCGACCGCGTAGGTACGGCCCGGCAACGCTTCGATGCGATCCTCTTCGAGGGCTTCGAGATGATCTTTGCGGATCTTAAGCACGCGCGACACCGCCGCCAGATCGTCACCACGCCGAAGACGTGCGGTGCGCAAATCCTGGCCCACCGTGTCGAGCGGCGCGTCCAGATCATCGGAAATTTCGCGCAAGTGGATGCGCCTGCGCTCAAGAGCGCCTTCGTCATCCAAGGTAAGCCGCGTAACTTTGGTCATGTGGTGAAAAGCACCCTAACTGCGCCGCCACTGAGGCGCGCAACAGTGACTATCCCGTTGCTTCCATTAGTAACTTATATCAAGCCATCAAGTCACGGAAATAAAGGATTCTATGGTAAGTACAAGTACGCTCGATACTCAACCGAGTTGCTGTGACTCAAAGCTGCACAACGCCGGTGATGAATTTGCGACACCGAGCGCGCAACTTCCGACCTCTACCGTTTGCCGGGCTGCAAGTCCCCCACAGCAACACCGACATTCCTATCTCAGGACAACGCCACGTTCGGCCGCAAAAGAAATCAAGCGGGCACGTAGGGAATGATCGGCCCTATCGCACAGTTTGCCGACGTATTGCGTAATCTCGCTACAGTTGAGGCTCCGGATCATCATTTTGACCGGCCCGACATTGCCAGGCGACATGGAAAGAGAGCGAATACCCAATCCGATCAACGTCATAGCATCGAGCGCATGGCCTGCCATCTCGCCGCAAAGCGACAGCTCTCCGCCGGTTTCCTTGGCGCTTTCGACGATCTGGCGGATCAAGGTCAGCGTCGCCGGATTCAGCGCGTCGTAGCGGCGCGAGACCCGTGGATTGGTGCGGTCGGCGGCAAAAGCGAACGACAACAGATCGTTGGAGCCGATCGAGACGAAATCGGCGCTGCGCATGAGCTGCGGCAGCATGAAGGCGAGCGAAGGCACCTCCAACATCGCCCCGACCAGAACTTGGCGCGGCTGTCGCTGGCCCAAAAGGCGGGCGCGCTCGATTTCGCGATCAACCAGAGCGCGAGCCGAATTGAACTCGGCCACCGAACTGATCATCGGCAGCAGGATGCGTAAAACCCTGCCCGCCGCAGCGGCAATCAGCGCACGCACTTGATATCGCAGCAGCGCCGGACGATCGAGGGCAATGCGGATCGCCCGCCAGCCCATGGCCGGGTTTTCCTCCCGTTCCTGGCGGGCGTAAGGCAAAACCTTGTCGCCGCCGAGGTCGAGGGTGCGAAACACGACCGGTTTGTCGCCTGCCGTATCCAATACCTCACGGTAGAAATCCGCCTGGGCCGGCAGTTTCGGCATTTTCTCGCCGACCATGAACTGGATTTCGGTCCGGAACAGCCCGATGCCGTCGGCACCCGATTCCGCCAGATGCGGCATATCGAGCAACAAGCCGGCATTCATCATCAGTTTGATGCGGACACCGTCTTTGGTTTCCGCCGGCAGCTCGCGAATGGTGGCGAATTGGGCGACACGATGCTCGCGCAAGGTCCGCTTGGCGACGAAGGCGTGGACGATCTCCTCGCCGGGGCGCAGGTGCACTTCGCCGGTTTCGCCGTCGGCCACTATCATGTCGGCGCCGCGCGCCGCATCGGTGATGCCTTTGCAGTCGCTGACCATCGGCAGACCCATGGCGCGGGCGACGATCGCCACATGCGAGGTGGAGGCCGCCTCCTCCAGCACCAGCCCGACCAGACGATCGCGGCGATAGTCGAGCAGTTCGGCCGGGCCCATGCCGCGCGCCACGAGGACGGAATCGTACGGCAGATCCTGGCCGCGGCGACCGATCTCGCCGACCAGATGGCGGAGCAGCCGCCGGGCTAAATCGTCGAGATCGTGCGCCCGTTCGCGCAACAGCGGGTCGTTCATCTTGGCGACGCGCATACGGGTTTCGTCCTGCACGCGCTCGACCGAAGCTTCCGCCGTGAGGCCGCCGTTGATGGCATCGCGCATCTTCTGGCGCCAACCGGCGTCATGGGCAAACAACCGATAGGTCTCGATCACCTCGCGGCTCTCGCCGGTAAGGTCGAGTTCGCCGGAATCCAGCATGTGATCGACGGATTCACGCAGCTTGCCGATGGCTTCTTCGAGGCGCGCCAGTTCAACGTGCGGATCGTCGGCGATCATGCGTTCGACTTTGACGCGCGGCTCGTGCAACACGACATGGCCGACCGCAACGCCGTCCGCCAGCCCTTCGCCGACATATTTGCGCGGCCGATCGGGCGCCAGTTCCGGCTCATCGAGTTCGGCGACGTTGAACAGCACGCCCTGCGCCACGACCTCGGCCAGCACCATGGCGACGGTCTGCAGCGCCTCCACTTCCTCTTCGCCATAGGTGCGGGCGGCGCGATTTTGCACCGTGAGCACGCCGAACACCTGACCGCCGCGCACGATCGGTACGCCGAGGAAGGAATGGTACGGGTCTTCGCCGGTTTCCGGGCGGTAGGAGAATTTGGGATGGTTCGGCGCGTCGGAAAGATTCACCGGCTCGCCGGTGTCGGAAACGAGACCGACCAAGCCCTCACCCGACCGCATGCGGGTGCGATGCACGGCCGTCGGATTGAGGCCTTCGGTGGCGAACAGTTCCAGCGCCTTGCCGGCGCGGCGCAGATAGATCGAGCAGACCTCGGCGACCATGTTGGCGGCGATGACCGTGACCAGTTTGTCGAGCCGCTGTTGCGCGGTTGTCGCTTCGGCCATGATCTCGCGCAACCGCCGCAGCAGCGTCCGTGGACCGGCGGCCGCAACGGGTGCCATGTCAGTCGCCTCCGGTCATGCCACATCCAGCTCGTAGGCCGAATGCAGCGCGCGCACGGCGAGTTCGACGTATTCTTCCGGGATCAGGACACTCACCTTAATCTCGGAGGTGGAAATCACCGAGATGTTGATGCCCTTGTCCGACAGCGTTTTGAACATGAGCTGCGCCACGCCGGGATGGGTGCGCATGCCGATGCCGATGATTGAAATCTTCGCCAGCTTGGCGTCGGAGGTGATCTCACGCTAGCCGATCGTCGGCGCCGCCTCTTCCACCGCCTTCATCGCGCGCGACAATTCGGTGCGCGGACAGGTGAAGGTCAGATCGGTGCGCTTGCCGTCGTCGGAGATGTTCTGCACGATCATGTCGACGTTGATGCCGGCATCGGCGAGCGGTCCGAAGATGGCGGCGGCAATGCCGGGGTGATCCGGAATCTTCATCAGCGAAATCTTCGCTTCTTCGCGCGAATAGGCGATGCCGGTGACCGGTTTCTTTTCCACGATGTCTTCCTCGTCGCACAGAAGCGTGCCGCCCGCGTCGGGGTCGAAGGTCGACAGAACCCGGACGGGCACGCGATGTTGCATAGCGATTTCCACCGAGCGCGTCTGCAAGACTTTGGCGCCCAATGAAGCCATTTCAAGCATTTCCTCGAAGGCGATCTTGTCCATCCGCCGCGCTTTGTCGGTGATGCGCGGGTCGGTGGTGTAGACGCCGTCGACGTCGGTGTAGATATCGCAAAGGTCGGCTTTGATCGCGGCCGCTACGGCAACCGCGCTGGTATCGGAGCCGCCGCGGCCGAGCGTCGAGACGCGATCGCCTTCGGCAATGCCCTGGAAGCCAGCAACCACGGCAACGGTGCCGGAGTCTAGACAGGCAAGCAGGTTCTCCGGTGGCACGTCTTCGATCCGCGCCGAGGCGTGCATGGCGGAGGTCTTCATCGGCATTTGCCAGCCCAGGAACGAGCGCGCCTTGACCCCGATGGCGCCGAGCGCAATGGCCAGCAATCCGGAGGTTACCTGCTCGCCCGAGGCGACCACGGTGTCGTATTCCTTAGGGTCGTACTGCGGGTCCAGCGCGTTGATGAGCTTGACCAGCTTGTTGGTCTCGCCGGCCATCGCCGACACCACCACGGCGACTTGATTGCCGCGGTCGACCTCTTTCTTGACCAACTGAGCCACATTGCGGATGCGATCCAGGTCGGCAACCGAAGTACCGCCGAATTTCATCGCAATCTTCGCCATGGCCCTGCCCGTTTCACGAACCGTTTGTTGCGTCATACATAACCGCCCGTTTCCCAGGGCTCAACCCGCGACTTCGCCTCCCCTGCGACCAACAGGTGCGGTATAAGGCGCCCATGACCAGCCCAACCCCTTCCGCTCCCTCCATCGACCCCGCGGAGGTCGAAAAATTCTCTCGTATGGCCGCCGAATGGTGGGACCCGGCGGGCAAATTCGCCCCGCTGCACAAATTCAACCCGGTCCGGCTGCAATTTATCCGCGAAACGGTCGCGGGGCACTTCGGGCGGACGGGCCTCAGGCCCTTCGAGGGGCTGAACCTGCTCGACATCGGCTGCGGCGGCGGCCTGCTTGCCGAACCGATGGCCCGGCTGGGGTTCGCCGTGACCGGGGCCGACGCCTCGGAGAAAAACATCAAAACCGCGATGACCCACGCCGCAGCGTCAGGGATCGGCATCGACTACCGGGTGACGACGGCCGAATCACTTGCTGAGTCGGGGCCGGCGTTCGACGTGGTCCTCAACATGGAAGTGGTCGAGCATGTCGCCGATCTGCCGGGATATTTGAACGCCTGCGGGCGGCTGGTGAAGCCCGGCGGGCTGATGTTCGTGGCGACGCTGAACAAGACGCTGAAGTCGCTGGCGCTGGCCAAGATCGGCGTCGAATACGTGCTGCGCTGGCTGCCGCCCGGCACCCACGATAGGAACCGCTTCGTCGAACCGGCGCGGCTGACAGGATTGCTGAAAGACGCCGGGCTGACGGTGAGAAAAACCCAAGGCGTCAGCTTCGACCCGCTGAGCTGGTCCTGGCACCTGTCGGGGGATTTGGACGTGAACTACATGGTGGTGGCGGGGAAGTTGTAGAATCTCCCTCACTCCCACTTCGGGGGAGAGGGCCGGGGTGAGGGAGATGGTCGCCGAACGCACAGTCGACAAAAGAAAAGCACAAACGACCAATCGCCTTCGCGCCAAAGCCATGCGCGCAAAGCCGGTCAGCTTGGAAAAGCTGTTCTGGTCTGAGGTCCGCAATCGCAAGCTCGCCGGGTTCAAATTCAAACGGCAAGTCCTGATTGGCCCCTATATCGCCGATTTCGTCTGCGTCGAACATCGGCTGATTGTGGAATTGGATGGACCGTTTCATGCCGCCCGGCAGGACTACGATGCGCGTCGCGATGCGTTTCTTGAAGCGCAGGGCTATCGCGTTCTGCGGTTCCCCAACACGTACGCGGCCACTGATATTGGCATTGTCCTGCTCACGGTGAAGCACGAACTCGATACCAGCACCCCCTCACCCTGACCCTCTCCCCCGAAGTGGGGGCGAGGGAACTTTAGTGCTGATACGGATGATCCGTATACAGTTGTTTCCCATACAGCACGTGCGGGATGCAGAAGGGTTGCGGGCGGATGGCGATGCTGACCGGGACCATGATCGACGCGGTATCACCGCCGAGCCTGGTGCAATCGGGACCGGGCGCCGCCGTGTAATGGATGACCCGCACGGTGGATTGCGGGCAAGCGCCGGCGCAACGCACATCGACGATCACGGCGCTACCCTTGTGAAGGCCGAGCAGGCGATCGACGGGGGCTTCCTTGACGCTCATCACCGCGTTGGCGCGGGCGACAAGATCGGCATCGGAGAGCACGTCGCCAGCGGCGTTGGCACCCATCGCGGCGGCGGCAAACGCCAGCAGTGCCGAAACGATGCGCCTCATCAGTTCGCTTCCTTGTCGAAGTCCGCCGGCAGCGCGGCGATGTCGACGCCTTCCTCGATCAGTTCCTTGGCTTCCTCGACGCTCGCTTCGCCGTAGATGTGGCGTTCTTCGGCTTCGCCGTAGTGGATCTTGCGCGCTTCCTCGGGGAACGCCTTGTCGACGTAATCGGCGTTTTCTTTGACGTATTTCTTCATGCCGGCCACGAACTGGCGCAG
>JAATGK010000125.1 GCA_015654715.1 Alphaproteobacteria bacterium | reverse complement strand
GGCCGCGTCGCGCGCGGCTGGCTCGGCGTGCAGATTCAGCCGGTGACGCCGGAGCTCGCCGCTTCGCTTGGCATACAAGACCCTAAGGGTGCGCTGGTGGCCTCGGTCGTGCCCGATAGCCCGGCGGCCCGTGCCGGTATCCGTCAGGGCGATTTGATCGTCGCCATCAACGGCAAGGACGTCAACGATGCGCACGATGTGACGCGTCGCGTGGCATCTCTACAAGCCGGAACGTCGGCGTCGTTCTCCGTTCTGCGCGATGGCCAGCGCCAGGCGCTCAACGTCACCATCGGCGCCAAGAAGGACGCGCAGGTTGCGTCCAATTTCGATCCTCAGGGCGGCGCGGTGCCCGGTGTTGCACCGACCGGCAAGGCGATGGGACTCGGTCTCACCGCTCTGACGCCGGACGTACGTCGCGCTTATAATCTCGGTGAAAGCGTCCAGGGCGTTCTCGTCACCCAGGTGGACCCTGAGTCCAACGCCGCCGAACAAGGCTTGCAGCCGGGCGACGTTGTCGTCTTGGTGCGCAACAAGGCCGTGCATACACCGCAAGACATCGAAAAAAGCGTTGCCGCGGCGCGTTCGGCGGGCGTGAAAACTGTGCTTCTTCTGGTGTCCACGGAAGGGACCGCCCATTTCGTGGCGGTGCCGATCGATCGGACGTAAGTTCTCCTGACGGGCTTCATCCCGATGAGGGGTGAAGTCCGGTCCTCTCGCCGGTGGCGGCGGCCCCCTATCCCCCGTTGCTGCTGCCGGCGCAGATCCAATAAAAGCGCTTCCCGAAAAGTTGAACCGGTTTTCGGATCAAAAGCGCGACAAGCTGGTTCAATAAGTGGAGGCTGGGCATGCGCATCCTCGTCGTGGAAGACGATCTTGAGGCGCAACGCTATCTGGTGAATGGGCTGAAGGAAGCCGGTCATGTGGTCGATGATGCCGCCGATGGCGACACCGGCCTGACACTGGCACTTTCCCGTCCCTATGATTGCGCGATCATCGACAGGATGCTGCCGAAGATGGACGGTTTGAATGTGGTTGCCGAGATGCGCGAGCACGGCAATACCATGCCGGTGCTGTTTCTGAGTGCGCTGTCGGAAGTAGACGATCGCGTCAAAGGCCTCAAGGCGGGCGGCGACGATTATCTCACCAAGCCCTATGCCTTCGTCGAACTGCTCGCACGCATCGATGCCTTGATGCGGCGGCGGGCCCCGGCGGCGGTGAAGACCAAGCTTGCGGTCGGCGATCTCGAGCTCGATCTTCTCACCCGCACCGCGACGCGCGAGACCCAGGCGATCGATTTGCAGCCGCGTGAATTCCGCCTGCTCGAATATCTCATGCGGCATGCCGGTCAGGTGGTGACCCGCACCATGCTTCTCGAAAGCGTGTGGGAATACCACTTCGATCCGCAGACCAACGTGATCGATGTGCACATCTCCCGTCTCAGGGCCAAGATCGACAAGGGCTTCCAGACGGCGCTGCTGCATACGGTCCGCGGCGCGGGCTACATGATCCGTGCGGCGAAATAGCGGCTTTTGGCACTGGGCGCAGCGGGTCCTGCAAACGCAGGCTTTCCGCATCACCCTCATATTCGTTTTTTTCTACGTGGTGTCGGCGACGGCGCTGGTCGCTTTCACCTGGTGGAACGCGCAACGCGCCCTCGATGCCCAGACCGATGAGACGATCGAAGCCGAAGTCAACGGCCTTCGCGAGCAGTACCAGCGCGTCGGCGTCATCGGTCTATCGGATGTCATCACGGCGCGGGTGGCCCAGCACGGCAACGGCCTTTATCTCCTGCAAAGTCCGACCAACAGCGTGCTGGCCGGCAATCTGGTCGAACTGCCGACCTCGGCCCAGACGATCAACCGTTATGTGATCGAGTTCGATTATCAGCGCAGCATGCAAGGCGAGGAAGTCACGCGCACCGCGCGCGGCCAGGGCTTCTGGCTGCAAGGCGGCTATTTCCTCCTGGTGGCGCGCGACATCACCGATCAGAAATCGTCGCGCACGAAATTCCTCACCACGATTCCGTGGAGTGTCGGGCTGATGCTCCTGTTCGGCATCGCCGGCGGCGTCTTGATGAGCCGGAACCTGCTGCGCCGTCTCGATGCCATCACCCGCACCAGTTCGGAGATCGTGGCGGGCGATTTTTCACGCCGGGTGCCGCAGACCTCCCGCCACGACGAGTTCGATACCCTCGCCGAAACCCTCAACCTCATGCTGGATCGAACCGAGCGGCTGATGAAAGGCATGCGCGAGGTGGTGGATTCGGTGGCGCATGATTTGCGCACGCCGCTCAACCGTCTGCGCAACCGGCTCGAAGACATGCAGCGCAAGCTGAACCCGGAAGATCCGCATCTCGACGACATCGATTCGGCGATCGCCGAAACCGATCGGCTGATCGGCACCTTCAATGCGCTGCTGCTCATCGCCGAGGCCGATTCCGGCATGACGCGCGGCACCATGGCGCCAATCGATCTGTCGATGATCGTTGCCGATGTCGCCGACCTCTATGCTCCGCTCGCCGAGGAGAAGGAAATCGCGCTGGAGGTGGCGCCGTCAGGCGTCCTCACGGTCGAAGGCAATCGCAGCCTCGTCAGTCAGGCGCTCGCCAATCTGATCGACAACGCCATCAAATACACACCGGCGGGCGGGCATATCACGGTCGCGGCCGGTGAGACTCCGGCCGGCATCGAACTCAGCGTCGCCGATTCCGGCCCTGGCATTCCGGAGGCGGATCGCAGCCGGGTGCTGGAACGCTTCGTCCGGCTGGAGAAGAGCCGCAATTCGCCCGGCACCGGCCTGGGGCTCAGCCTGGTGGCGGCGGTGGCCCGCATGCACGAGGCCAAACTGAGCTTGGACGATAGCAAGTTGGGCGGCGATAATACTCCAGGTCTCAAGGCGACGATCTCGTTCCCGCGCACCCCGATGCGCAAACGCCCAGACGCGAAACCGGATGTGAAAGACGCCGGGCAACCCTCCCCTTGAGGCAAGGTTGGCATTACACTGTGCTTCGATGAGCACCTTCGCCGTTCCGCCCGCGTCCTTGCCTGCTCCGTTCGATCGCGCCCGCGTGCAGCGGACGTTCGAGCAGTTGGCGGAGCTGGGCTATGTGCCGGATGAGGCCGCCTCGCCGCTGCTGGAATCGGCGTTCGGCAACAGCGCCTATCTTTGCCGCCTCGCGTTGCGCGAACATGCCCTGCTGCCGCGCCTGTTCGCCGAAGGTCCCTATGCGCTCCTGACCGAGGCGTGTGAAACCGCGCTTGCCGCTGCTGAGGCCGACACGGAAGTTGCGGCAATGCAGGCGCTGCGCCAGGCCAAGCGGCAGGTCGCTCTGGTCGTGGCGTTGGCCGACATCGCGGGCGCCTTCACGCTGCGCGACGTCACGCAGTCTTTGACCCGTTTTGCCGATGCCGCCGTCAAAGGCGCTTTGCGCTTCGCCTTGAAACACGCCGCGCATGGCACGCCGTTTGAAAGCTGGCCCGCTGCCGACATCGAAGCCGCCACCGGGCTGGTGGTTCTCGCCATGGGAAAATACGGCGCCTTCGAACTCAATTATTCGAGCGACATCGACCTCGTTGTCTTCTACGACGCCGGCAAGTTTCCGTTCCTGAAGCGCGAGGACCCGCGCGGCGCCGCTGTCGACATCATCAAGCACATCGTCAAGCTGATCGCCGATATTACCGTCGATGGTTATGTCTTCCGCGTCGATCTGCGGCTGCGCCCTGACGCCGGCGCCACCCAGATCGCGATCTCGACCGAAGCGGCGGAAAGTTATTACGAAGGCATGGGCCAAAATTGGGAGCGTGCCGCTTTCATCAAGGCGAGGGCTTGCGCCGGCGATCTTAGCGCCGCCGCTCAGTTCCTCAAGGAGACGATCGGTCCCTTCATCTGGCGCCGCAATCTCGATTTCGCGGCGATCGAAGACATCCAATCGATCAAGCGGCAGATTCAAGCCTATCACGGCCATTCGGAAGTCGCCGTTGCCGGTCACAACATCAAGCTCGGCCGCGGCGGCATTCGCGAAATCGAGTTTTTCGTGCAGACCCAACAGCTCATTCTCGGCGGCCGCGATCCCTCGCTCAGGGTGCCGACGACGCTGGGCGCGATGGAGGCGCTCCGGCAGCGCGGCGCGGTCAGCGACGGGACGGCGCGCGAACTCACCGAATGCTATCGTTTCCTGCGCACGCTGGAGCACCGGCTTCAGATGATGGACGACGAACAGACCCACACCGTTCCGAAGAACCCGCATGACCTCGCCGCCACCGCCTGTTTCATGGGCTTTGCCGACGTGAAATCCTTTGGCGCGGCGCTGGTGGCGCGTCTGCAAACCGTGCAAGGCCATTACGCCCATCTGTTCGAGCGTGCGGCGCCGCTGGCGGGCGAGGGCGGCAGTCTGGTCTTTACCGGTGTGGAAGATGATCCCGAAACCCTGGAAACGCTGCAGCGCATGGGGTTCCGCGATCCGGCGCACGTCTCGGGCGCGATCCGCGGCTGGCATCACGGCCGCATCCGTGCCACCCGCTCCGAGCGGGCGCGCGAGCTGCTCACCAAGCTGATTCCGGCGCTGCTTGCGGCGCTTGCCGCCACCGCCGATCCCGACGCGGCGTTTGCCCAGTTCGACCGCTTCCTCACCAATCTGCCGTCGGGCGTGCAGGTGTTTTCGTTGTTGCTCGCCCACTCGGAACTTCTGCATCTGCTCGCTTCGATCGTGGGCTCGGCACCGCGGCTGGCCCAGCATCTGTCGCATGCGCCCGCCACGCTCGACGCCTTGCTCGATCCTGGCTTTCTGATGGCTTTGCCGGTGCGCAGCGAACTCGACGAAACCTTCCGCGATCTTTTGAATCGCGTTGCGGGTTACGAGCCGGCTCTTGATACCGCCCGCCGCTTCGCGCATGAGCAGATCTTCCGCGTCGGGGTGCAAGTCATCGAAGGGCTGGCCAAGCCCAATGCCGCCGGCCCCGCGTTTGCCGCGATTGCCGAAACCGTCATCAACGGGCTCATCACCCGCACCGAAGAGGAACTCGCCGAGACCGCCGGCCGGGTGCCGGGCGGGGCGTTTGCGGTCATCGCCATGGGCAAGCTCGGCGGCGCCGAGATGACGGCGGGCAGCGATCTCGATCTCATCTTCGTCTACGAGGCGCCCGCCGGGGTCGACGCGTCGGACGGCAAAAAGCCCCTGGCGGTCAGCCACTATTACGCCCGGCTGGCGCAGCGCTTCATCGCCGCGCTGACGGTGGCGACGGCGGAAGGCGAGCTTTACGAAGTCGACATGCAGCTTCGCCCCACCGGCAACAAAGGGCCGGCGGCAGTCAGTCTGGAATCCTTCACCCGCTATCACGCCACCGAAAGCTGGACCTGGGAGCATCTCGCCTTGACGCGGGCGCGCGTGGTTGCCGGGCCTGCGGTGCTCGCCACCAAGATCGACGCGGTGGTGCGCGAAACGCTTTGCCGGCCGATCCCCTGGCCGCGGCTGTCCGCCGATGCGGCCGGTATGCGGCGCAAGGTGGTGGAGAACATCTCGGCCAAAGGCGCCTGGGATTTTAAATATGCCCGCGGCGGCTTGATGGATATCGAGTTCACCGCCCAGACCTTGCAGCTGCGCTATGCCCCCGCCGACCCGTCAGTACTGAATCAGGGCACGCTCGCCGCCTTGCACGCCTTATCGGCCGCTGGGTTCCTGACCGGTGCCGATGCTGGCGTTCTCAAAACCGCGGCCGAGTTGCAACTTGCCCTGATGCAAGTCTTGCGGATTGCCCTCGATGGGGCGCTCGATCCCGATACCGCGACCCCGGGCCTCAAGGTTCTGCTCACCCGCGCCGCCGGAGTGGCGGACTTCGGCGACCTGCAACGCCTTCTGGCCGACCGGCAGACCCGCGCCCATCAGGCGTTTGAGCGCCTGGTCGAGGGCAGGGGCTAACCAACGAAAACCGCCCGGCCGGGGCCGCAGACCTGGGGGGCGGCAGTCCGCCGCGCGGCCTACCCGCCGCCCGGTTTACGGCCATTGGAAATGCTGCTTGAATCCTTCTCAAGGACGGGCCATAACCCGCCTCCCACTTGGATTG
>JAATGK010000438.1 GCA_015654715.1 Alphaproteobacteria bacterium | reverse complement strand
TTGGCGCCGAAACCCTGCATGATCTCGCACCACAGAAGCCGCGCCGCGCGCAGCTTGGCGATCTCGAAAAAGAAATTCATGCCGATGCCGAAGAAAAACGACAGCCGCGGCCCGAAGGCATCGATGTCGAGGCCCTTCTTCAGCGCGGCGCGGACGTATTCCTTGCCGTCGGCCAGCGTATAAGCAAGCTCCTGCACCGCGGTGGCGCCCGCCTCGTGCATGTGATAGCCGCTGATCGAGATCGAATTGAACTTCGGCATGTTCTGAGCGGCAAATTCGATCACATCGGCGACGATCCGCATCGAGGGTGCGGGCGGATAGATGTAAGTGTTACGCACCATGAACTCTTTTAAAATGTCGTTCTGAATGGTGCCCGAGAGTTTCGCCAGCGGCACGCCCTGCTCTTCGGCGGCGACGATGAAATTCGCCATGATCGGGATGACGGCGCCGTTCATGGTCATCGACACGCTCATGCGGTCGAGCGGGATGCCGTCAAACAGGATTTTCATGTCTTCGACGGAGTCGATGGCAACGCCCGCCTTGCCGACATCGCCCGCCACCCGCGGATGGTCGCTGTCGTAACCGCGATGGGTCGGCAGATCGAAGGCAACCGACAGGCCCCGCTGCCCGGCTGCCAGATTGGCGCGGTAGAAGGCGTTGGACTCCTCGGCGGTGGAAAAGCCGGCGTACTGACGAATGGTCCACGGCCGCCCGGTGTACATGGTGGCGCGCACCCCACGCGTGAACGGCACAAAGCCCGGTAATGTGTCCGCCGCTTCCATCACCTCAAGATCGGCCGCGGTGTAAACCGGCTTGACGGTGAATCCTTCCGGAGCGACCCAGGAAAGCTCCTCGACCGGACGGGTCTTCAATTCCTTGGCGGCCAGCGCCGCCCACTCTTCCGGCGTTGTCATTGCACCCTCGGCGTAATCCCTGGCGGGTCTCGTTTTCGCATGCACTGGTGGTTCAGCGAAGCACGAAAGCTGCATGACTGCCGTCACAAAAGCTTTCCGCAACCGACACAATCGTCCGCCTACGGAGTGGTCCGTGGATAAGTGGCTTAGGCCCCACGATTCGAGTCATGCACAAGATGTGGGGTTGTGAGAGTCTTGACAGCACCCTAATGGTATGAGAACAAAGGCTGATTTTCCGCGGGTTATTGATTCGGACTACGTTCGTTCGCTGCACGTTCTTATTGGTTAATTGTGACTCGTGCCGACTCACGCGCAACGATGATTCGCTAGGGAACATCAGTCGTCGCAGCCACCGGGCTTTCGTTCAGCGGTCTCGTTGTCGTCGCCGGGGTCCCCTCGGGCCGGGCCTGCGGAACGACCGCCAAAACCGGAGAATCGGGAACCTTCGGAAACAGCGCGTTGCAGATGCGCTCCAACAGCGAAAACAACAGGTCGGTGTTGTAACCGATGATGAAGCCGATCGGCGCCGAGGCGAGGCCCTTCAGCGGTTTGATGAAGGGCTTCGCTTTGGCCAGTACTTCCGTCGGTACGGCGTCGCCACGGGCCAGCCCACCGGCAACGTAAGCGGCATCCTCGGCCAAACTATGCACGGAATTGTAGTTGGGGGTTATGGCGGTCATGGCAGCCTCCCGTTCCTGCCGCAAGGGTAGTACTGGGGCCATAGCGGGACAACCGTAAGATGCATTTCACCTAAAGTTACCACCAGCCAACGCGTCCTGACGGCTTGCTTTGCCCGTCGCCGCAAGCCAAACCTCCCGTCCCATGGCAGATATCAGCAGCAGCCGCGTCACCGCGGTCCTCGGGCCAACCAACACCGGCAAAACCCATTTTGCCATCGAGCGCATGCTGGCGCACAAATCCGGCATGATCGGCCTGCCGCTGCGTCTGCTGGCGCGCGAGGTCTACGACAAGATCGTGCGGATCAAAGGCGCGGGCCAAGTCGCTCTGGTCACCGGCGAAGAGAAGATCATCCCCGCCGGGGCACCCTATTACGTCTGCACCGTGGAAGCGATGCCGGTCGGCATCGGCTCGGCCTGCCTGGTGGTCGACGAAATCCAGCTTTGCGCCGATCCCGAGCGCGGCCATGTCTTCACCGACCGCCTGCTGCATGCTCGTGGCGATGAGGAGACCATGTTCCTCGGCGCCGACACCATGCGCGGGGCCATCCAGAGATTCGTGCCGCGGGCCTATTTCGTCACGCGCGACCGCTTTTCCGACCTCGCCTATACCGGCCCCAAGAAGCTCACCCGGCTGCCGCGACGCTCGGCCGTGGTCGTGTTCTCGACCGAAGGTGTCTACGGCATAGCCGAGCTGATCCGCACCCATCGCGGCGGTGCAGCGGTCGTTCTCGGCGCGCTTTCGCCGCGCACT
>JAATGK010000027.1 GCA_015654715.1 Alphaproteobacteria bacterium | reverse complement strand
ATCTTCTTCTTCTGGCAAACCGGGCTCGACTGGTCGAAGCTGATACCCGCGGCCAACGCCAAGATCGTCGCCGACGGCTCGTCGCTGTTCGGCCTCTTGTTCCTGATGCTGCTGTCGAAGGGCGTGCTGGTATCGGCCGCCGGCCCGGCGCCGAACTACGACATGCAGCGCGTGCTCTCCACCCGCAACGCCCGCGACGCCTGCAAGATGAGCGCGGTGGTCAATGTCGTGCTCAACGTGCCGCGCTATTTCATGGTGGCGGGCCTCGCCATCCTGGCGCTGGTGTTCTATTCGACCACGATCAACAAGATGGGCACGGCGATGGATTTCGAAAAAATCCTGCCCGACGCGCTGTTCCGCTTCGTGCCGACCGGCTTGCTCGGCATCACGGTGGCGGGCCTCCTCGCCGCTTTCATGTCCAACTTCGCGGCGACCGTGAACTCGGCCCCGCCCTATATCGTCAACGACATCTACCGCCGCTTCATCAATCCGAATGCGTCGGAAAAGACCTGCGTGCGGCTCTCCATCCTGTCGTCGCTGACCATCGTGGTGATCGGCATCGCCATCGGCTGGTTCATCACCTCGATCAACAACGTGGTGGGCTGGATCACGGCGGCGCTGTGGGGCGGCTATGCGGCGGCCAATGTGATCAAATGGTATTGGTGGCGCTTCAACGGCTACGGCTATTTCTGGGGCATGATGACCGGCATTCTGTCGGCGCTGATCCTGCCCTTCATGCTGCCCGCCGAGCTGCAAGCGGCCTGGGGCGCCAATCCGGCCCTGCCGCAGTTCATCCGCGATTTCATGACTCTGCCGACGGCTTTGGTCTGCTTCCCGGCGATCCTGGGTATCTCGATCATCGGCTGCTTCGCCGGCTCGCTCTTGACCAAGCCGGAACCTGACGAGGTGCTGAAGACCTTCTACAAGAAGACCCGTCCGTGGGGCTTCTGGGGCCCGATCCTCAAGAAGGTCCTGGCCGACGATCCCAGCTTCAAACCGAACCCGGACTTCTGGCGCGACATGTTCAACATCGTGGTCGGTATCGTGTGGCAGACTTCGCTGGTGGCGATGCCGATCTACTTCGTGATTCGCGAATACGACCGCGCCGAAATCGCACTCGCCATCGTTGTAGTGACGAGTATCACGCTCTACATCACCTGGTTCAAACACCTTAACACGGCCTACCCCGATTCCGAACTGGCAGCCGCCAAAGCAGCAGCGGCAGCAGCGGAGTAGGAAAATCTTCAAACTGTGCGACAAGGGCCGGATCGCTCCGGCCCTTTTTGTTTGCAGCAGCTGCGCGGCCTTCGACTATTCAAGTCTGCCGAAAGTTTCATCACGTCTACACTCTTAAGGCGAGTGACTGCCTTGCTGGCTGTGGCGAAATCGCGCTGAACGGCGGTATATCGATAAGTCGTCAAATTGCTGCCTGTTTTCGGGATGCATTTGGCTTATGGAAAAAGTCAGCCAGCGTTCTTGCGAGTAACCCAGCCATGATGCCCGATAACAATCCGTTTCTTGAAGGTTATGTCTCCACCATCACCGGTAATACCGGCCCCTGCCCTTATGACGCGGGCTCGGCGGAACACGCGCGCTGGTGTCGCGGCTTCGGCGGCACGCCAGCGGTAACGCTTGCCGCCAAACCCAAAGCGGCGGTGAAGACGGGTTGTTATTTTGCGCTGTCCGCCGAAGGCCGCCGGCCGTTCGTGGAAGGTTACAAATCGGCGATTCTCGCCACCCGCTTCGGCAAGAATACCGTTTGCCCCTACGAGGACGGCACCATCGAATACGAACGCTGGTGGAAGGGCTTCCGCGAGCCGGTCGCGCAGCGCGCCATTGCCGCCAAGAAGCCGATTCTCAACCCGGTGCTCGAAGGCCGCCGGCCGTTCGTGGAAGGCTACAAATCCGCCATCCTCGCCATCCGCTTCGGCAAGAAGGACGGCTGCCCCTACGACGAAGGCACCACCGATTACGCGCGCTGGATCAAGGGATTCCGCGGCCACATCGCCTCCAAAGCGATGGCCGAGATGGCGGCGCGCTGGTAACGGCCGCTACATCAAGCGAATGAAAAAGGGCCGGATCACTCCGGCCCTTTTGCGTTGCCCCGCACAGCGCGATCAGCTCAGGACCGCGTCCACCTTCACCGTCTTGCGGCCGTCGGTGGGGGGCGGAACGATCGCGCCGTCGATCGGTTTGCCGTCGATGGTCAGCGTGACGCGATTGCCTTCGCCGGCGCGCTTGACGGTGATGGCGTAAGTCACGCCGCGATAAACGCGAGAGGCGGTGAAGCCGCTCCACGCCTTTGGGATCACCGGGGCGATGCGCAGGCCGTCATATTCGGGACGGATGCCGAGAATCCACTGGGTGGCGGCGTAATAAGTCCAGGCCGCCGTACCGGTGAGCCAGGAATTCTTGGCTTCGCCGTGGCTCGGCGCATCGCGGCCGGCGATCATCTGGGCGAAGACATACGGCTCGGTCTTGTGCAGATCGGAAATCTCTTCGCGCGCCGACGGGCAGAT
>JAATGK010000123.1 GCA_015654715.1 Alphaproteobacteria bacterium | reverse complement strand
TGCCAATGGCTTTGCAGCCAATCGGCGCGGTCGGGCGTATGAGTCTTGGAGGCTTCGAATTCGCTGTCGAGGCGGGCGTTGAAATCGCCGACCATGTGCTCGACTTCGGAGGCCGCCAGCGTCGATTCCGCCACCAGTTTCTTGGCATAAAGTTCGAGCGTGGTCGGATGATCCTTGATCGCGCGGTACATCAAAGGCTGGGTGAACGAGGGCTCGTCGGTTTCGTTGTGACCGAACCGGCGATAGCAGTACATGTCGATCACGACGTCCTTGTGGAACAACTGGCGGAATTCGGTGGCGATGCGGGCGCAATGCACCACCGCTTCGGGATCGTCGCCGTTCACATGGAAGATCGGCGCCTGCACCATCAGCGCGATGTCGGTGCAATAGGGCGACGAGCGCGAGGACTGCGGCGAAGTGGTGAAGCCGATCTGATTGTTGATGACGAAATGCACCGTGCCGCCGGTGTGAAAGCCGCGGGTGCCCGACATGGCAAAGCATTCGGCGACCAAGCCTTGGCCCGCAAACGCGGCGTCGCCGTGCAGCAGCAGCGGCATCACGCGGATGCGCGTGGCGGTGTCGCCGAGTTGGTTTTGCTTGGCGCGAGCCTTGCCCAGCACCACCGGATCGGAGGCTTCGAGATGCGACGGATTGGGCGCCAGCGTCAGGTGGACGTCGTTGCCGTCGAAACTGCGGTCTGCCGAGGCGCCGAGATGGTACTTCACGTCGCCAGTGACTTCCTCGATGCCGGCGGGATTGGCGCTGCCGCCGCGGAATTCGTGGAAGATCTGGCGATAGGATTTCGACAGCAAATTGGCGAGCACATTGAGCCGGCCGCGATGGGCCATGCCGATGACGATCTTTTGGACGCCAAGCTGGCCGCCGCGTTTGATGATTTGTTCCAGCGCCGGCATCATCGCTTCGCCGCCGTCGAGCCCGAAGCGCTTGGTGCCGAGGAACCTGAGGGCGCAGAATTTCTCGAAGCCTTCGGCCTCGATCAGCTTGCTGAAGATGGCGCGCTTGCCCGCGGGCGTGAAGGTAATCTCTTTGTCCGGCCCTTCGACGCGCCGCTGCAGCCAGTCTTTTTCTTCGGCGTCGTTGATGTGCATGAACTCGTAGCCGATGCGCCCGCAATAGGTGCGTTGCAGCAGGTCGACCATTTCGCGCGGCGTGGCGCTCTGCAGCCCGAGCACCCCATCGATGAACACCGGCTTATCGAGATCGGCGTCGGCAAAACCGTAGAATTTGGGATCGAGCTGCGGATGCGGCGTCTTCGGCGCCAGCCCCAAAGGATCGAGATTGGCTTCGAAATGCCCGATGACGCGATAGGCGCGGACCAGCTGGATGGCGCGAATGGAAGCTTGCGCTGCGCTGCGCACATCCTCGGCATTTGCGGCGGCGGCCGCGGCAATCGGCACCCCGGCATCTTTGGCGCGCCCGGCCCAGGATGGCGTAGAAGGACCGCGCGGCCCCTCCAGCCCGGCAAAGTACCGCGCCCACGAGGGATCGACGGAGGCCGGGTCTTTCCCATACTGGGCATAAAGAGATTCGACGAATTCGGCGTTGGCGCCGAACAGGAACGCGGTTTCTTCGAAAATCGCGTTGGAGGCGCGGGCTAGCCGCTCAGCGGGTGTTTGGCTGGTCATCTCGAGATGAAGTTTAGAACTGTTCGAATTGAAGGGTCTACCGCAATCTTCAGGCAAAAACCATGGCTTTGCACGCTTTGCGGTCGCCATCGGTAACAACGCGTAAATCCGGGATATTGCGAGGAATTTGCAAATGAAGCGGCTGTACTCCCTGGATGCGATCCGCGGCCTGGCGGCGCTGACCATCGTAATCTGGCATTGGCAGCACTTTTTCGCCCTTTCCGGCCACTGGCAGGCGGTGTGGTCGCGCGATTGGCAGCCGCTTTATCGTTTCCTGGAGCCGCTTTACCTGGAAGCCTGGGCGGCGGTGGACCTGTTCTTCGCCCTCTCCGGCTTCGTCTTTTTCTGGCTTTACCGCGAGGCGATTCGGGAAAAGAGGGTCAAGGCGGGCACCTTCGCGCTGCTGCGCTTCTCGCGGCTATGGCCGTTGCACGCCTTGATGCTGGTCGTGATCGCGGCACTGCAGATGGCCTTCCACGCCAAGACCGGCGTCTATTTCATCTTCGCCGCCGGAGATTGGGACCGCTTCGTCACCGGCCTGTTCGCCCTGCAGCAATGGCTGCCGCCCAATGCCGAGCAGACCTTCAACGGCCCGGCCTGGACGGTGTCGATCGAGGCGGGGCTTTATGTGTTGTTCTTCTGTCTCTGCCGCCTCGGCCTCAACGGCTGGAAGACGGCGCTGGTGGTGGCGCTGCTCGGCGTGCCGCTGTTCCATTGGAACTGGTTCATCAGCCGCGGCTTGATGGGCTTCTTCCTCGGCGGCCTCGCCTATTTCGCGGTCGAGAAAATCCGCAGCCTGACATCGGCCAAGACGGTTTCGGCGGTGATCGGGGTGTTGTGCCTGGCGGTGTGGGCCGTGGTGGTGATTGAGATCGAGTACGGCCCGATCCACAATTTCCTCGGCGGCCTCTCCGACCGCGTTCCCGACAGTTGGGATTATTACAGCGAGAACGCCACCGACATCTTCCACATCGCGTATATCTTCATCGTCGTGCCGCTGACGGTGGTGGCGCTGGCGTTGAGCGAAGCAGTGCTGAATCTGCTCCCGCGCTTCTACAAAAAGACCACCTATCTCGGCGACATCTCCTATGGCGTTTATATGCTGCATTTTCCGCTGCAAACGGCGTGCGCCTTGGCGGCACTTTATATCGGTCTGACGCCGATGTTCTTCATGCACTGGTGGGCGATGCTGGCATTTTATGCCGTGCTGCTCGGCCTCGCCTCGCTGTCGTACCGCTATTACGAGAAACCGGTACAGAAGCTGATCCGCAAATTGGTGGACGCGCCTAAAGCCCCTTGAGCACTTCCACCATTGTGGTGCCCAGCGCCGCCGGATTGGGCGAGACGCGGATGCCGGCCGACTGCATCGCTTCGATCTTGGACTCGGCACCGCCCTTGCCGCCCGAGATAATGGCGCCGGCATGGCCCATACGGCGGCCGGGCGGGGCGGTTACGCCGGCGATGAACCCGACCATCGGCTCTTTCACTTTTGAATGCTTGATGAAATCGGCGGCGTATTCTTCGGCGGACCCGCCGATTTCGCCGATCATCACGATGCTTTCGGTTTCGGGATCGGCGAGCAGCATTTCCAGCACATCGATATGCTCGGTGCCTTTGACCGGATCGCCGCCGATGCCGACGCAAGTGGTCTGGCCGAGCCCGACGGCGGTGGTCTGCGCCACCGCCTCATAGGTCAGTGTGCCCGAGCGCGAGACGATGCCGACCGAACCGCGGCGATGGATATGGCCCGGCATGATGCCGATCTTGCATTCGCCCGGGGTGATGACGCCGGGACAATTGGGCCCGATCAGCCGCGATTTGGAACCCGCCAGCACGCGCTTGACCTTGACCATGTCGAGCACCGGAATGCCTTCGGTGATGCAGACGATCAGTGGAATTTCGGCATCGATTGCTTCCAGGATGGCATCGGCAGCGAACGGCGGCGGCACATAAATCACGCTCGCATCGGCGCCGGTCGCCTCGCGCGCCTGGCGCACGGTATCGAACACCGGCAAGCCGAGATGGGTGGTGCCGCCTTTGCCCGGCGAGGTGCCGCCGACCATTTTGGTGCCGTAGGCGATGGCCTGCTCGGAATGGAAAGTGCCTTGATTGCCGGTGAAACCCTGACAGATCACGTGCGTGTTCTTATCGACGAGAATGGACATCAGGCTGCTTCCTTCACCGCTTTCACGATCTTCTGGGCGCCGTCGGCGAGGTCGTCGCCGGAAATGATCGGCAGGCCGGACTGCGCCAAAATCTGTTTGCCCTTGTCGACATTGGTGCCTTCCAAACGCACCACCAGTGGCACCGACAAATGCACCTCTTTGGCGGCGGCGACGATGCCTTCCGCAATGATATCGCACTTCATGATGCCGCCGAAAATGTTGACCAGAATCCCCTTCACGTGCGGATCGGAGAGAATGATCTTGAACGCCGCGGTGACCTTTTCCTTGGTGGCGCCGCCGCCGACATCGAGGAAATTGGCCGGCTCGGCGCCGAACAGCTTGATGATGTCCATGGTCGCCATGGCGAGACCGGCGCCATTGACCATGCAGCCGATGGTGCCGTCGAGCTTGATGTAGGAAAGATCGTAGCGCGAGGCTTCGATTTCGGTCGGCTCTTCTTCGCCGAAGTCGCGTAGTTCCTGCACGTCGGTATGGCGGTAGAGCGCGTTGTCGTCGAAATTCACCTTGGCATCGAGGCAAACGATCTTGCCGCTCTTGGTGACGACCAAGGGATTGATTTCCAAGAGGCTCATGTCCTTGGCGACGAAGGCATCGTAAAGGCTCTTCACCAGCGCCACGCATTGCTTGATCTCGCCGCCCTTGAGCTTCAAGGCGGTGGCGATTTGGACGCCGATAAACGGTGAATATCCGGCCGCCGGATCGATGGTGAAGGTGGCGATCTTTTCCGGCGTATTTTTCGCCACCTCCTCGATGTCCATGCCGCCTTCGGTGGAAACGATGAAGGAAATACGCGACGTCGAACGGTCGACCAGCGCCGACAGATAGAGTTCGCGATCGATCGCCGAACCGTCTTCGATGTAGAGGCGCTTGACCTCGCGCCCCGCCGGACCGGTCTGATGGGTGATGAGAGTCATGCCCAACATGCGGCGGGCTTCGGTCTCCACATCCTCGATGCTCTTCACCACTTTGACGCCGCCGCCTTTGCCGCGACCACCGGCATGGATTTGCGATTTGACTACCCACACCGGACCGGGCAGCGCTTTGGCGGCATGCACGGCTTCTTCGACGCTGAACACGGCCTTGCCCAATGGAACCGGGGCGCCGAATGAATGCAGGATCTCTTTGGCCTGGTATTCGTGAATGTTCATTTGGATTTCTCTTAGGCAGGCGCGAACCGGCCGGAACAATAGCAGCCGGATTTCCCCACGCCAACTTTTTTAGAAGCGTTCAAAATGACAAATCGGGGCTATGGCCCGGCTTCGGCGGCGAATCGGCAGCCGGCGGTCACCCCGCTTGGCGCAAACCCGTCCCGCTGACGAACAGACCGATCGAAGTCCGGCTGTATCGCGTCGTGCGCTAGGCCTTCTTCTTGATCAGCCGTCCTGCCACGGCCGCCAGCGTCAGCACTAGACCAATGGCGATACCGAGCCATTTGGCCGCCGTCGCTTCCAGCGCCAAGGACGCCATCAAGTCCGTGGAAGCATGGGTGAGCATGTAAAGCTCGAACCCATTCTCCAGCGCATCGCAGATCGCCGCGCCGACCGGGCCAAGGCGAGAAGGGCCAGGATCCGCTGCAGTCGTCCGGATTTGGGAGCGAAGCGGTCGATCGCCGCCAGCGAACCGAAGAACAGCGCCGCGCCGTAGAGCGGGATGAGAAGGAAATCGAAGCCGAGCAGGAACCCCGCCAGCACCGCATCGGGCGGGCTGGTCCAATGATCGACGATCAGCCTGATGCTCCAGCCCGACCCTATTCCTTGCAACGATACCGTACCGAACCCGGTTTTGGCCTTGAGGGCACCGTCGAGCAGGTTCAGAACCAGCAAGAGCACGATTGCCATCCCGCTGGTCCACGCCCAACGAGCGTTCAGCGCTTTTCTGCTAAACTGCATCAGTGATCCTCCTCTGGCCGGCCCCGAACATGCGCCCGTTTCTCGACACCTTGTACAACTTCCATTGGGTTCGCGAAGGCGAGGTGGCACGTTCTTCACAGGCCAATTTCGGCGGGCTGATGGGCCTGATGCGCCGCCACGCGCTCAAGGCCATCGTCAACCTCAGAGGCGAGAACAGCGACCTGTCGTGGTGGCGCTATGAGCGGCGCGTTTGCGCGGCGCTCGGGGCTCGCCATATCGATGCCATGCTCGATTCCCGCCACCTGCCCACCCGGGCCATGCTGGCAACCCTGCTCGACGCCTTCGATTCGGCGCCGCGGCCCTTTCTGATCAAATGCTCGGGCGGCCACGACCGCACCGCTTTTGCCGCCGCGCTTTTCATCCTCACTCGCGACGGCTGGCAGGCGATGGCGGCGGCCACGGCGCAGTTCGATCCCAAACGCTATGGCCACCTCCCTAAGAAGTACCAGCATTGGTTGAAACCATTTTTCACCTTTGCCGCAGAGGATGCAGAAGGACGGCCGCTCGCTGAATGGTTGCGCGAAACGTACGATCCCGTGCGGCTGGATCAGTGGCTGACGGGCCATGGCCTCGCAGGCAGCCACAAAGGCATCTTCGAGAAACCGACTCGCAGTCCGTTTCAGCTTTGATAGTTTGGAAGAGGTCCAATAAAAAACGCCCGGCTGGGGGGGCCAACCGGGCGTCGTTTGCGCCGTTACGCGCTAGTGTCGGGAGGGGATGACCGACACCGCTTGTGAAGAGGGGTTCGGCTTGCGAGCGGGGGGGCAGTGCGTGCCGGACGCCGTCTCTTCACAAAGAGATAATATGCAAATCGGCCACACTATGCAACTATTTTTTGATCCAAAGACTTACGTGACGGATTTTAAATGACAGATGCATATCAGCAACACTGTCGCGCCGGGTTTTCGTTGTGATCCAGTTGCACCCGCAACAGCGCGCCGCATGAATCCGACGCAAGGCATCACTACAGATGTTCCTGAGATGGCGGACCATCGCCAGCCTCAACGATTCTTTACGAAGCGGAAGGACGCATAGCTTCTGCAAACGCCGACCAGATCGCACGCGAAACCGGATGTTCCGGCCAGCGCCATTCCGGGTGCCATTGCACTCCGAGCAGGAAGCCGCGCGGCTCGAAAAGTGAAACCGCTTCGATCTGTCCATCGGGTGCGACCGCTTCCACTTTCAGCGGCGGCGCCAATTTGTCGATGCCTTGGCCGTGCAACGAATTCACGGTGAACCGGCGCTCGGTGGTAAGGCGCGCGAGCAGACCGCCCGCCACCACGTTCATCTCATGCGCCGGACCGTATTGCACATCGAGCGGCGCCTCTTTGCGCTCGCGATGATCGAACCGGCCGGGAACTTCCTGCACCTGCTGAAACAACGTGCCGCCGAGCGCGACGTTGAGTTCTTGCGCGCCGCGGCAGATCGCGAGCGTCGGAATCCCCGCCGCGACCGCGGTGCGGATCAGCGGCAAAGCCAGCGCGTCGCGATGGAGGTCTTCGTTTTTCGGCTCGCGCGCCGGCGCCCCGCCATAGAAATGCGGCGCCACGTTGGACGGCGATCCGGTGAACACCAAGCCATCCACGGCGTTCAAAATATCATCGTGGTCGAGCGGCGGCTCGAGGGCAGCGAGCAGCAAGGGCAAAGCGCGCGCCGCGTCGCGCACCGCGCTAACATAAGGTTCCAGCACCAGATGGGCGGCTTGGCCATCCACGTTACGGCAATCGCAAATCAATCCGACGCGGGCCCGCATAGAATCAATCCCGCGATTTTGCCCCGACGCCTTTGGTGTCGCGCAGCACGAACAGCGACTCGCTCGGATTGGTGCCGGAAGCGAGGTTGCGCAAAGCGACCGTCGTCGGCAGGCCTTGATCATCGATCACGGTCCATTGCCGCAGTTCCAACGACGGATAAGCGAAGGTGATGGCGATGTTGGCCTTGGAGCGGTTGGTGGAAGTGCGCGCCTCGATCACCAGCGTGCCGGGCGCCCGCTGCAGCTTGACGATGGAGCTGTCCTTTTTGAGATCGACATGCTCGCCGAGGAGCACATCGAGCGGAATCGAAGACAGCGGATAACGGTCGACCGTCTTCAGCTTTTTGTTGAACACCGCGAAGGTACGCCCGTCGCAGACGATCAGCAGCGCACTGGGGGGCTGGTATTCGAACCGGAGCTTGCCGGGCTTCACGAGATAGAAGCGGCCCTGATCAAGTTCGCCGTTGGGGCCGATCTGGACGAAGCCGCCTTCGAGCGAGCGGATACCGTTGAGATAGGCGCTGACCTTGTCGAGATCGGCGCGATCGGCGTCGCTGAATTCGATGTGGCGCGGCGGCGGCGGCTGGCCGGCCCCGGTCGCGACCACTGCGGCGACAGCCAGAACGAGAATTTGAGCGAAACGGCGCATGTCCTCGTGATAGCGCCCGATTGCGGCGGAAGCTAGGGCTTCGCGCCGGGCACGCTTCGGCGCTAGATTCCGCCTCTGGGGTCGCGACTCAGATTAGGGATACGTGCGACCGGAGCATCAGATGGCCGAAACAGCATCCGCACCAGCATCCTACAGCACCATCGGCGTGATCGGCGCCGGCGCCTGGGGCACCGCGCTGGCCCTGACCGCCGCACGTGCCGGCTCTGCCGTGCGGCTGTGGGCGCGCGAGCCGGAGGTGGTGGCGGCCATCGCGGCGGACCACCAGAACCCCATTTTCCTGCCCGGCGTACCGCTGCCCGCCGCCATCGAGGCGACCGGTGACCTCGCCGCCGCCGCCGATGCCGATGCCCTGCTGGTGGTGGCGCCTGCCCAACATCTGCGGGCCACGCTGAACGCCTTGGCCCAAGTTGCGCGCCCGGGGACCCCACTGGTGGTCTGCGCCAAGGGCATCGAACGGGGCAGCGGCAAGCTGGTCTATGAAGTCCTGGCCGAGGCTGCCGGGGCGTGCGAGCCCGCCATCTTGTCCGGTCCCTCGTTTGCGCACGATGCCGCCCGCGGCCTGCCGACGGCCGTCACCATCGCCGCCCGCGGCGCCGTCGCCGGACGATTGCAGGCGAGCCTCGGCCACGCCGCCTTCCGCCCCTATGCCAGCGATGATCTGATCGGCGTCGCGCTCGGCGGCGCGGCCAAGAACGTCTATGCCATCGCCTGCGGAATCGTCGACGGGCTCGGCCTCGGCGAAAGCGCCCGTGCCGCGCTCATTGCCCGCAGCTTCGCCGAATTGACTCGGCTGGGCGTCAAGCTGGGCGCCCGCGCCGAAACGCTGATGGGATTGTCGGGCCTTGGCGATCTGGTTTTGACCGCAACCAGCCCCAATTCGCGCAATTTCCATTTCGGCCGCGAGGTCGGCCGCGGCCGGTCGCTCGCAACGCTGCGCCAGCCCGGTCAGCCCTTGGCCGAAGGCGTCGAAACCGCCCCGGCACTGGTCACCCGCGCCCGTGCCGAAAACATCGAACTGCCGGTCGCCGAAACCATGGCCAGCGTGCTCGACGGCACGCTGCCGCTGGACCAATCCATCGCGCGGCTGATGAGCCGCCCGCTTAAACCTGAAGTGGAGAGTTAGATGCCTTTGTTCATGTTCATCGCCTTCGACAAAAAACTTGGCGGCGCCGCCGTAAGGGCCGCAACCCGTCCCCATCACGTCGCCTACACACAAGCCAATGGCAAAGTGAAATTCGGCGGACCGTTCACCGGGCCGAGCGACGAAATGATCGGCAGCTTCTCGATCATCGAAGCCAAGGATTACGACGAGGCCCAGGCCTATGTGAAAAACGATCCCTACAGCCAAGCCGGTCTGTTCGAGCGCCAGGAGCTGCATCCCTGGAAACTGACCATCAACGCCCTCGAAAAGGTGTGATATGCTGTTTGTCCTGACGGCCATCGACAAGAAGGATTCACTGGCGTTGCGTCTCTCGGTTCGCGAGGCGCATCTCGCCTTTGCCCGCGAGACCGGCCGCATCAAGCTCGGCGGGCCGTTCCTCGATGCCGATGACCAGATGTGCGGCAGCATGATGATCGTCGAAGCGCCAGACCTCGAGACGATGACGGCATGGCATGCTGCCGACCCGTATGTGAAAGCGGGTCTGTTCGCGTCCTCCGACATTCGCCCGTGGAAAGCCACCGTCAATGCCGTGGAAGCCAAGTTCTGATGGCGTATTGGCTGTTCAAAACCGAACGCGCCACCTGGTCCTGGGAGGAGCAGGTGAAAAAAGGCGCCGCGGGCGAGCCGTGGAGCGGCGTGCGCAATCATCAAGCTGCGAACAATATGAAGGCGATGGCCAAGGGCGATCGCGGCTTCTTCTATCATTCGGTCGATGAGAAACAGATCGTCGGCATCGTCGAAGTGATCGGCCTTTACCGTCCCGATCCCACCGATGAAACCGGAAAGTTCGGGCTCGTCGACGTCAAAGCGGTGCGCGCACTGCCGCGGCCTGTCAGCCTGGCCGAGATCAAAGCCGCGCCCAGCCTGAAGGCCATGGTGCTGGTGAAAAACTCGCGCCTCAGCGTGCAGCCGGTGACGGCCGCCGAATGGCAAGCCATCGCCAAAATGGCCGGTCTCGAATAATTACTGTTGCGGCGGCGGCGGGACGGCCTGCTGTTGTGCCGGCGGGCCTTGCATGCCGCCGGAATTGTCGACCGCGGTTTCGGTGTCGAGACCGGCGCCTTGATCCCCGGCCGGCACGGCATTCGGCGCCGCACCGTTCTGCTGGGCAGGGTTCGGCGCCGGCGGCGTACCGAGCACACCTTCGTTCGCCAGCGCTTCGTCGGTTTCACCCGGCGGAATCTCGCGCACCTGATAGGTCGTCATGCCGTCGCTGCGCGCCACGCTGTAGAGCGCAATGCAGCCGCTCTGCTTGACGTAGTCGCGGCACTTCCGGTGCGCGGCGTCTTCGCTCTTGATGTCGGCGACCAGCGTAAAGCTGTCGTCGCCGGCCTTGGCGACGCAGGACTTGCGGTTCTTGACGTCGGTCGATTTCGCCGAGGACGAATCCAGCACCGCCGAAGGCGAAATCACGCCGAACGCCCGCGCTTGATCGAGCGAGGCGGTACAAATCGCCTTGCCGCTCGGCCCGAACATGCCGCCCAACACCACGAACGCCACGACACCGACAACCACCACCGCACCGCCGATCCACGTGCCCGGCTTGGCCTTGGCGAAGGCAACGATCGCGCTCAAACCCTTCGGCGAAGGTGCCGCAGGGGCTCCGTGCACCGGCGCCCCGCAACTGGGACAAGCCGTGGCGGTGGGCTCTAAATTGGTTCCGCAATTGGAGCAGAAATCTGTTGTATCGGACACCGGACTTCAGACCTTTCGCTTTGCCGCGCCGTCAAGGCGGGCGCATAGGATGAGGTTCATATCGCCAAATGCGGCCCGGTTCCAGCCCGCCGCCTCGGACAGATCAGCGCTTAACCGTTTCAGCCGCAAAGATTTCTCCGTTTTAACCGGGATCGATATCAGGTTGGAACGTAAGCGGAACGCCTGCGACTTTAGGGTAATTTCTTCCGCCGCAAAATCACATAAGGCGCAAACCCGGCCTTTTCGTAGACCGCCGACGCCCGCGCATTGCCCGCCAGATGCCCGATGTGGACGACACCGAGGCCACGGCCGCGCGCCCAGGCCTCGCAGGCCGACAAAAGCGCCCGCCCGGCCCCTTGGCCGCGAACCGCCGCATCGACGTAGGCCTCGCAGATCACTGCGCAGTGCCGTTCCTCGGGCACGACATAGGTGGGAGACTCATGCTCGTAGACGGCCGCCCAGCCCACGGCTGCCCCTTGAATCTCGGCGATCAGGAAGACCCCGTTCTCGGTCTGCTTCTGCAGCGCCGCGAACTGGTCCTCAGGGTAGGCGGGATCGAGCCGGCGGTCGGATTCGAAATCCGCCTCGAAGCGCTGCAGTCCGTCGATGAACCGCAGAATAGCCGGCTTGTCGTCCGGCAGCCGCGCCGGGCGCACGGTAATCATGGGGACCCCCCCGAAAAATGCCGCCGGAGAATACCGACCGGCGGCCCGGGGGCAACCCTCATTCGATCCCTTACGCGGCCGACAGCGGCAGGCGTTTGGCTTTGGCGAATTTGAGCGGAATGACTTTCCGTTCTTCTTCGGATTCCTCTGCTGCCGGCACCAAGCGCTTCTTCACTTCCTGGCAATACGGCGCGTAGCCCGCCTTCTCATAGGCGCGGGCAGCGCGGGCATTGCGCGACAGCAAGTCGATGCGCATGGTGGAATAGCCGTTCGCCACTGCCCACTCTTCACAGGCGCCGATGAGCGCTTGCGCGGCCCCGGTGCCGCGGCCTTCTTCGGCAACATAAAGTTCGGCAAGATAGGCGAAATGGCGTTCGTCGGCGCGGATGAACGCCTCGGTTTCTTCCTCGTAGACGACGGTCCAGCCGAAAGGGCGGCCCATGTCGTCGTCAGCGATGAAGATGCACCCTTTGGCGGTGCGTTCGAGGAGCGTGGTGAAATACTCCTCAGCCATGACCGAATCGATCAAGCGATTGGGTTCGAGGAACGATTCATAGCGCTGTAACGCCATGATGAAGTCGAGGATCACCGGCTTATCGTTCGGCAGCCGAGCCTCTCTGATGGTACACACGACGAGGAGTTATCCGGGCCATCTTGGCGGACGGGTTGCCGGTCTATCGCGCGTTGGCGACGATCAGGCCCGTCACTTTGCTCATTTCGATGGGGGGATTCTACCGGGGCATCTGTGACAGCCACAAGGCGGGGAAAAATATAAATCAGCGCACCCCCTCTTGGCATGATCTGAAGAAACGCGGCAAGCCGCTGGGGAACATGACGGATTTGCCACCGCCGTAATGTAGCCATCTTGGTTGCCGCGAGGTTTCAATCACTTCATGGTGTGGCGATGCCGGTTTCCTCCGTCACACAAGCTTGCGTTGTTGATGCTCGCAACATCACCTACAAAGAGCGGCCCATCGAGGATGGCGGCCATGAAATGCGCGCTCATTCCACTTGCCGTGACTCTTTTGGTTCTGCCCGGCTTGGCGGCAGCAGACACGATGAAGCAGGCGGACCGGACAGCAATGCCAGCATCCGGCGACGCCGCGCAAAGCGCCGCTTTTGGCAACGAGGGTTCGTCCGCGCACAGGATGCCGCTCTACGATGCCTTTCGAAGATTCTGCCTTGCCACCGGTACACAGTCGGAGGCGATCGCTAAGGCGGTGATGCTGTCGCGCCTGCCGTTTCACCAGCGCCGCGCTGCCGCGACGACCGAACCGGTTCCCATGGACATGACCGGCTGGGATCTGGATTTCGAAGGTCATAAGCTGACCCTCGATGCCGGACACACGGTGGAACCTTTTGGTTCTGCCATGCTCCAGAAGACCACCGCTTGCACGATCTTCAGTTGGAATAACAGCGAAGCGGCCAGCGTCGCGGCGTTGCACCAATGGGCCGGCATCACCCGATCGCCGGACAGCCGACAACGCCGGCCGACGCTCTATTCGTTCGAGGTGCGCGGAACGGCCATGATCCCGCTCGCCGAGGACGAAACCGGGCGAGCCGCCAAAGCGCAAGGACGGGCCTGGCTTCTGGTGATTACCCAAAGCGCCAACGGAGCCTCTGTGGCGCTGTCGCACTATCTGCCGCCCACACTGCGGCCTTGAACCCAAACAAAAACCCCGCCGGTTACCCGGCGGGGTCCAGTCACGATGACATTGAAAATCAGGCCTTGAGGGCCACCAGTACTTCGTCGAGCATCTTCTTGGCATCGCCGAACAGCATCCGGTTGTTCTCTTTGTAGAACAGCGGATTGTCGACGCCGGCATAACCGGACGCCATCGAACGCTTCATCACGACGGAGGTCTTGGCCTTCCACACTTCCAAAACCGGCATGCCGGCGATCGGCGAAGTGGGGTCTTCCTGAGCCGCCGGATTGACGATGTCGTTGGCCCCGATGACCATCGACACATCGGTATCCGGGAAGTCCCCGTTGAGCTCGTCCATTTCCATGACGATATCGTAGGGGACCTTGGCTTCGGCGAGCAGCACGTTCATGTGGCCCGGCATACGGCCGGCGACCGGATGGATGCCAAAACGCACGTTCTTGCCCTGCTCCCGCAGCACTTTGGTGATTTCGTACACCGTGTGCTGCGCTTGCGCGACCGCCATGCCGTAGCCCGGAACGATGATGATGCTCTTGGCTTCTTTCAAAAGTTCGGCCGTGTCGGTGGCACTGATCGGGGTGACTTCGCCTTGCGGTTCGCCGTCGTCCTTCTTCTTGGCCGCAGCGCCGCCGCCGGTGCCGAAGCCGCCGGAGATCACCGCCAGAAACTTGCGGTTCATCGCCCGGCACATGATGTAGGAAAGGATCGCACCCGACGAGCCGACCAGCGCGCCGACCACGATCAGAAGGTCATTCGACAGCATGAAGCCGGTCGCCGCCGCCGCCCAACCCGAATAGGAGTTGAGCATCGACACCACCACCGGCATGTCGGCGCCGCCGATCGCCATCACCATATGGATGCCGAACAGCAGCGCAATCACCGTCATCACGATCAGCGGAATCAAGATCTGCACCGTCGGGGCCTGTTCGTGCAGACCGCCGGCGGCGACGAAGACGTAGCCGTAGTAGATCACCACCAGGAGGCCGAGAAGGTTGATCAGATTGCGGCCGGGAAGAATGACCGGCTTGCCGCCGATCCTGCCCGACAGTTTGCCGAACGCGATCACCGAGCCCGAGAAGGTGACGGCACCGATCAGGATGCCGACATAAATCTCGATCAGGTGAATGTTTTCGGACGCCGCCAGATCCTTCAGCGGCACGTCGAGCGGCGTGGTGTCGATGAAGCTGGCAAAGCCGATGGTGCAAGCCGCCAGGCCGACCAGGCTGTGCATGATGGCGACCAGTTCCGGCATCTGGGTCATCTTGACCTTCTTGGCCAAGATCAGACCGATGGTGCCGCCGACCGACATGGCGCCGACGATCCACGGCAGGCCGTGAAGCGCGACGATCTGGACGTCGCCGGTTTGGCTGCCGCGCATGCCGAACACGGTCGCCAGGATCGCGATCGTCATGCAGATGATGCCGACCCAGTTGCCGCGGCGGCTGGTTTCCGGATTGGAAAGTCCGCCAAGGCGGAGGATGAAGAGGATGGTGGCGCCGATATAGGCGACCGTCGTAAGCGTTGCAGGAATTGAAAAGTTCATTGGATC
>JAATGK010000092.1 GCA_015654715.1 Alphaproteobacteria bacterium | reverse complement strand
TGCGGCGTATCGCTCGGTGTCGTGTCGATCTCGTCGACATTGCCGAAGCGGTCCTCATAGTAGGTGAACGAGGACTGCTGCGGCGCGGCTGGCGGCACGACGGGCGGTGTGGCTGGCGGGGCGGCTGGCGACACGGCTTGCGGCGCGGGCGTTTCCGCACCCGGCTCGCTTTTCACGTCCGCTGCTTCGCCCTCGCGCGGCTCGCCGTTGTTGTTATCGCGATCGCGTCCACCGCGGCGGCCACGACGACGACGGCGACGGCGACGGGGCCCAAGCGGGTTTTCACCTTGCTGGCCTTCGCCGCCGCTCTGGCCTTCGCCACTCTGGGCTTCCTGCGGAGCTTCGCTGCCGCTGTCGTTATCGCCGACGGCGTCACCGCTTGTTGCGGGCGGCTGAGCCTCCGACGGCTGCTGCGGCGCCGCGCCATTTGGCAAATTCGCCTCGCCGTTGTCGCGATCGCGACCGCGGCCACCACGGCGGCGGCGGCGGCGGCGGCGTCCACGGTCGCCGCCTTCGCCATCGCGCTGCGGCTGGCTTTCGGACGGTTCGCGTTCGGCCGTATCGCTGTCGGCTTCGACCGCGACTTCTTCTTCGGTTTCGACGATTTCCGGTTCTTCGTCGGGTTCCGGCGGATATTCGAGCGCCGCGATCTTCGGACGGGTCGCCGGATCGCGCACGCCGATGCGGTCGATCTCGAAATCGCCGGCCTTAAGGTCTTCCTTGGCCTCGAAGGCGATGGTGACGTCGTATTCGTGTTCGAGGCGGGCGAGTTCGGCCCGCTTCTGGTTCAAGGTGTAGAAGCAGGCGTCCGCAGCAACATGCACGATCATGCCGTCGCAGCGCTGCTTCTGGGCTTCCTCTTCGAGGCCGCGCAACACGCGCAGCGCCGTCGATTCCACCGAGCGCACGATGCCCTGGCCGCCGCAATGGGGGCAGGGGACCGTCGAACCGGCGATGACGCCGGCGCGCAAACGCTGGCGCGACATTTCCATCAGGCCGAACTGGCTGATCTTGCCGAGCTGGATGCGGGCGCGGTCGTTCTTCACCGCATTATGAAGACGCTTTTCGACCGAGCGGTCGTTGCGGCTGTCTTCCATGTCGATGAAGTCGATGACGATCAGCCCGGCGAGGTCGCGCAGACGGAGCTGGCGGCCGATTTCGTCGGCGGCTTCCAAATTGGTCTTGGTGGCGGTGTCTTCGATGTTGTGTTCGCGCGTCGCCCGGCCCGAGTTGACGTCGATGGCAACCAAGGCTTCGGTCTGGTTGATGACGATGTAGCCGCCGGACTTCAGAGTCACGTTGGCCGAGAACATCGCGTCGAGTTGCGCCTCGATATGGTGGCGCTGGAACAGCGGGATCGGCTCTTTGAACTGTTTGACGTTCTTGGCATGGCTCGGCATCAGCATGCGCATGAAGTCTTTGGCGTTGTGGTAGCCGTCTTCGCCTTCGACCACGACCTCGGTGACGTCTTTGTTGTAGAGGTCACGGATGACGCGCTTGATGAGGTCGCCTTCCTCATAGACGCAAGCCGGCGCATTCGATTTCAGCGTCAGCTCGCGGATCGTGTCCCACAAGCGCAGCAAATATTCGTAGTCGCGCTTGATCTCGATCTTGGTGCGGTTCTAGCCGGCGGTGCGGATGATGAGGCCCATGCCTTCCGGCAGATCGAGGGCCTGCGCCGCCGCCTTCAAACGCTTGCGGTCGGTGGCGTTGGTGATCTTGCGCGAAATGCCGCCGCCGCGCGGGGGGTTGGGCATCAACACGCAATAACGGCCGGCCAGCGACAGATAAGTGGTCAGCGCCGCGCCCTTGTTGCCGCGCTCTTCCTTGACGACCTGAACCAGGATGATCTGGCGGCGCTTGATGACTTCCTGAATCTTGTAATGGCGGCGGCGCATCCAGCGCTGCGACGGGCGCTTGGAATCGAGCGATTGAGCGTCCTGGCCTTTGGGCGCGGGCCGTTCTTCGCCTTCGGGAACCGGCTCGCCTTCGACGGGGGCGGCTTCGCCTTCGACCGGCTCGGCCGCGGCGGTTTCGCCCTCAGACGGCGCACCGTTCTCGGCCGTTTCATCGGCGGGTGCGGCCTCTTCAGCGCCGTTGTCGCTTTCGTCGTTTTCGGGCGCGCCGTTGTCTTCGGCTTCGCCAGTCTCTTCGCCGTTCGGTTCGTCGTCGCCGGTCTCGGCCTCTTGCGGTACCGATGCCGACTTGCCCGACTTCTTCTTGGTCGAGATGTCGAAGGATTCGATGTCGTCTTCCTGGCGCGAACGGGCATCGGCTTCTTGCTCGGCGAGCAAGGCTTGGCGATCGGCGACCGGGATCTGATAGTAGTCGGGGTGGATTTCCGAGAAGGCCAGGAAGCCCTGCCGGTTGCCGCCATACTCCACGAACGCCGCCTGCAACGACGGCTCCACGCGAGTCACTTTGGCGAGATAGATGTTCCCTTTGAGGGGCCGCTTCGACGCGGCTTCGAAGTCGAATTCCTCGACCCGCTGACCGTCAAGAACGACGACGCGTGTTTCTTCCGGGTGGCTTGCATCGATTAACATACGTTTGGGCATTGAGTTCTCCAGGCGGCGCGTCAGAGCCGGCCGGACGCAGTGCGTCAGCCAGCCTGGGCCACCTTGTTTGGGACAAGCGCAAACCCCCCTGCGGCAGTGCCACAGGATCAAAGGTGAGGGCGGACGCTAAGTCGTTCATTCTGTTCACTTATACTCGCGAGCGGCCGAATGCCGCCCAGCTCACTGCTGCCAGATGACCCATGGCGGGCCAATTCGAAGGATCTCCCCCAGGAAACCCGCGTCCGCCGCCCCCGAGGGGCGCAGCGCCGAAGCAGCTAAAAGGTGTTGTACGGGGCTCGTCGACTGACAGCAAGAGGAGCCGCCACCAACCAACACCATTTCGTATCTATTCTAGCTCAGGGATGGTTAACAATAGATTACGTAAGGGCGGGTGCTATGGACCGGAAAACCGGCCGTCACAACGGTGCTAACGGGCCGGAAATGGTCTATGTCCATACTTAACGTTTGAGGGCAGAGGCGAGCTTATTGCCATGCGATTATTGCAGGTTAGCATGCTTGCCGCCTTGGCATGCTTGGCGCTCGGTGTCGCCTTGGCCCAAGCGCCAGCCGCCCAAACCGTCGACGATGTGATCGACAAGGTCTTGCGCGATGCCGGCAAGGCCGACACCCGTCCAGCCGCGCCGCCGCCGCCGCAGGTACACGAAACCGTCGTGATGAGCGCCCGTATGGGCGAGCACGACGACCGCACCCGATTCGTCGTTGAGCTGTCCGAGCCGATCGCGATGCGCACCTTCACCCTCAACAACCCGAATCGGGTCGTGATCGATATGCCGTTGGTGAAATGGCACTTGGACGGTCCGCCGCGGCCGGGCGGGTATGGTGCGGTACGCAGCTACCGCTACGGCACCTTCCGGCCTGGTAACTCGCGCTTTGTCATCGACCTCAATCAGCCTGTCGTCGTCGGCGAACCGATGGTCCTGCCGCCGGAAAACGGCTCCGGCTATCGCGTTGTGTTTGATCTGTTTCCGACCACCCAAGCCAAATTCGACCGCACCGCCGGCTGGCCTGAGGACTTGCGCGCCCGCTATACCGCCTCCGAGCTCGCCGCCTTGCCGAAGAACCCGCCGCCGCCGCAGACGCGGATCAAGCGGATGATCGTCATCGATCCCGGCCATGGCGGGCTCGATCCCGGCACGCATGGCAGCGACGGCGCCAACGAGAAGGATTTGGTGCTGGCAGTGTCGCTCCAACTTCAGCGCGTGCTGTTGGCGCGGGGCTATACAGTGCACATGACACGCGATAGCGATGTGCCGGTCGAGCTGGGCCAACGCGCCCGCATCGCGCGGAGCTGGCGCGCCGATCTGATGATCTCGATCCACGCCAATTGGAACACCAATCCCGACATCAAGGGTCTGTCGATCTACAGCTTGTCGGACAAGGGCTCGGATGCCGAAGCGCGGGCGCTGGCCAAAAAGGAAAACGGTGCCGACAAGCTGATCGGTGTTGATCTGTCGGGCGACAATTCCGGCGTCGGGCCGATTCTGATTGATCTGGCGCAGCGCGACACCATGAACAAATCTTCACACTTCGCCGAGCTGGCATTGGCCGAACTGCGGAGCGAAACGGACATCTTGCCACACATGCCGCACCGCGATGCGGGGTTTGTCGTGTTGAAGGCGCCGGATGTGCCCGCCGTGCTGATCGAACTCGGCTTTCTTTCCAACCCGGAAGAGGCGAGAAAGATGCAAACCGACGGCTGGCGCGCTAGAGTCGCTCGTGCCATTGCGGCGGCTGTGGATCGTCAGTTCATGGCCACAGCGGAAGCCGGATCGGCAACGGCCCCGTAAGCCGCCGTCGTGGTACGCAGTCAACAAAGCGGTTTTTTCAGCAAGTTCCCATGAGCAATGATCAAGACGATGTCCCGCCGCCCGGTAAAATCCCGGGCCAGGGTACGCCTCCTCAGCCGCCCGGCCGTCAGCCCCCAACCATTGCGGGCGAGCCGACGCCGTGGGAACTGGTAAAGCCGGAAGGCTTCGGCGATCGCCAAGTTGGCGGCGACCCGGATGATCCCGGTTATGGCGAGGAAGAGCCGCCGCCGCCGCGCCGCCGGCCGCTAACCACCTTCGGTGCGCTCAGCCGTTTCTGGAACCGCCGCGTCGCGCTTTATGCCGGCCTCGGCGCGCTCGTCTTTATCGGCGTCATCGTGCTCAGCGCCATGGGTTACGTCTGGTGGGTGACGCGCGATCTGCCGAGCGTCAAGGATTTGCAAAATTACGCCCCGCCGGTAACGACTCGCGTCTATGCCGGCGATGGTACGCTGCTCGGCGAATATGCCCGCGAGCGGCGCGTGTTTGTACCCATCGCTTACGTACCGAAGCTGGTCATCAACGCCTTCACCTCGGCGGAAGACCGCAACTTCTACAACCATCCCGGCGTCGATCCCTCCGGCATGCTGCGCGCGGCGATTAAGGACATCGGCAAGGTAATGACCGGGCGGCGGCCGGAAGGCGCCTCCACCATCACCCAGCAGGTGGCGAAGAATTTCCTGCTCAACAACCAGGTGAAGTTCTCCCGCAAGCTGCGCGAGGCGATCCTCGCCATCCGCATCGATGCGACCTATTCGAAGCCGAAGATCCTCGAGCTCTATCTCAACGAAATCTATCTCGGCCAGAACTCCTACGGCATCGGGGCGGCCACGCTGAACTATTTCGGCAAGTCGCTCGACCAGCTCGACATCGCCGAAGTCGCCTTCCTCGCCTCGCTGCCCAAGGCGCCGTCGGAATTCGATCCGGTGCGCAACCACAAGGCCGCCTTCGACCGCCGCAACTGGGTCATCGGCCAGATGGAGGAGAACGGCTACATCACGCGCGACCAGGAACGCGCCGCGCAGGCCGAGCCGCTCGTCACCCAGACCCGCGCCGCCGGCTCGCAGACCGAGGACGCCGACTATTTCGTCGAGGAGGTCCGCCGCGAGCTCTATGCCCGCTATGGTGAGCAGGCGCTGTATGACGGCGGTCTCCAGGTCCGCTCGACGCTCGACACGGCGCTGCAGAACTACGCGGTGAACGCGTTGCGCGCCGGCCTCGTGCGCTACGACCGCCGCCATGGCTGGCGCGGCACGACGAGCAACATCAATGTCGACGGCAATTGGCAGGACACGCTGAAGGCGGTCGCCAACCAGTCGGGCATCGAGACCTGGCGTGTCGCCGTCGTGCTGAGCTTCGACGGCAACGACGCGAAGATCGGCCTGGGCGACGGCACGACCGGCACGATCCCGTGGAGCGAGCTCACCTGGGCGCGGCCGGAGCGGAAGAACTCGCCCTATGCCGGCCCGGTGCCCACCAAGCCCGCCGACGTCTTCAAGATCGGCGACGTGATCTATGTCGAGCCGCTTCCCGACAAGGAGGGGTTGTTCGGCCTGCGCCAGGTGCCCGAGATCAATGGCGGCATCGTCGCGATGGACCCGCATACCGGCCGCGTGCTGGCGCTGTCGGGCGGCTTCTCCTATGCGT
>JAATGK010000094.1 GCA_015654715.1 Alphaproteobacteria bacterium | reverse complement strand
GCGGCGGCGGTTCTTTTGTTGCAACCGGCGTTTGCCTGGGCGGACAAGGATTGGCAGTACCGCAAGGAAGTGGTGATCGACACGACGCCGTCGGGGGCGTCGGTCACCAGCGAGCTGCGCAATTTCCCGGTGCTGATCCGCCTCGATAGCTCGTCCTTCACCTTCGACGACGCCAAAGCCGACGGCTCCGATATTCGCTTCTATGCGAGCGACGACAAGACCGCGCTGCCGTTCCGGATTGAGAGTTTCGATGCCAAGACGGGACTGGCCGCCATCTGGGTCGCGGTGCCCGACGTGCAGGGCTCGGCTCAGACCAAGATTTACATGTACTTTGGCAACAAGAAGGCCGGCGTCGCCCCGGTCTCGGGGCCGGTATTCGATCCCCTCTACAAGGCGATCTACCACTTCGGTTTGGCCGAGAAGACGCCGGTCGACGATACCACCAATCGCAACGATGCGACCGCACCGGTGGCGGTGAAGGCGGGCTGGATCGGGCAGGGCGCCAGCTTCGACGGCAATACGGTCGTGACGTTGCCGGCGAGCGTGAGCGGCGATGCTGGTGCAGGCTTCACGGTGGAAGCCTGGATCAAGCCGCACGAGGCGGCCGCGTCCGGAACGGTGTTTGTCGCCGGCAATTTGGTCGTGGGTCTCGACAAAGGCCAAGCTTATATCGAAGCGGCGGGCCAGCGTGCGGTGGCCCCAACGGCGCTCACCGGCGACTGGACCTATCTCGCCGCCACGGTCTCCGGTCAGACCATCACCCTTTACGTCAATGGGCTTCCCGCCGCGACGCTGACTTCCCCTCAATCGTCTCAGCTCGCGAACACCTCTCTAGCGGGAAGCCCATCCCAAACGTCTTTGCCCAAGTTTGCCGGCGAGATGGACGAAGTGCGCCTGTCCGCCAGCGCCCGTCCGGCCGCTTATGTGCGGGCGGCGTTTGCTGCCGAAGGCGCCGGCGGGCATCTGACCCATGTCGGTCCCACCGAACAGCCGGCCGATGCGGGCTTCGGCTACTTCGGCATTATCTTCAAATCCATCACGCTCGACGCTTGGGTGGTCATCGCCATCCTCGCCGTGATGGCGGTGGTGAGCTGGATCGTGATGGCAGCGAAGGCGGGCTATGCCGGCCGCACGGCGCGGGCCAACCGGGCGTTCCTCGCCGCTTATGACAGCCACAAGGGCGATGTGCTGGCGCTCGAAGAAGGGCTTTCCAAGCGCGACCGCAAGGAACTCGAACATTCCTCGCTGTTCCGGCTCTATCAGGTGGGCGCCTCAGAACTCACCGCCCGCCAGGAGGCGCTGGGCGGCGCCAAGCTCAGCCAAGAGAACCTCGAAGCCATCCGCGCCAGCCTCGACGCCACGTTGGTGGAAGAGAACGCCAAGCTCGACCACAACATGGTGCTGCTCACCATCTCGATTGCCGGCGGTCCGTTCATCGGCCTGCTCGGCACCGTGCTCGGGGTGATGATCACCTTCGCCTCGATTGCGGCGGCCGGTGACGTCAACATCAACGCCATCGCGCCGGGTATCGCCGCCGCGCTGCTCGCCACCGTGGCCGGCCTCACCGTCGCCATCCCGGCCCTCTTCGGCTACAACTACATCTCCTCCCGCAATAGCACGATCTCGGGCCAGACCCAGATCTTCGGCGATCGCCTTCTCACCCGCTTTGCCGAGTGGCAGCGCCACGGCTCGGCCGTCGACGCCGCCATTGCGGCGGCACAGTAGGGGCGGGCGATGCAACTCCAACCGGCGCGCCGCAAGCCTTACGACGAGATCAACATCACGCCGATGCTGGATCTCGCCTATGTGCTGCTCATCATCTTCATCATCATGACGACCGCCTCGGTCCAGGGCATCAAGGTCGATCTGCCCAAGGCAAGTTCGGCGACCCAACTCGACAGCCAGACCAAAGCGATCACCGTCTCCAATGACGGCCAAGTCTATTACGAGGCGGTGCCCGTCAGTATGGCCGAACTGGAGCAGCGTCTTCGTAGCCAAGCCGCGCTCACGCCCGACTTCCCGTTGGTGGTCAAGGGCGACGGCCAAGTGCAGTACGCCAAGATCGTCGGTGTCCTCGATCTCTTGCGCCAGCTCAACCTCACCAAGGTCGGCCTGGTCACTGGCAAACAGCCGAGAGCGCGATGAGCGATGGCAACAGCAATCTCCTCAACCGAAGCCTTCGCCCGAGCAAGGCGGCAGACCTGGCTCGCAAGGCTCGCGGGACTCAGCATTCTCATCGCGACTGCCGCGGTGTTCTGGCTGGCGGCGACCTATCACACCACCGTCCTCAAGAAGGAGACGCCAGTCTCGATGTTGATGCCGGTGCAGGCGCCGCCGCCACCGCCACCACCCAAAGAGGTGAAGACGCAGGACACCGAAACGGTCACGCCGCTCAACCAGCCGGTGACGCCAAACCAGCAAGCCACTCACGACAATGCGCTGACCGAGAATGCCGACGCTCAGATCGGCGGCGATGCGTACGGCATCGGCTCGGGCTCGGGCGAGGGCATGCGCGGCGCCGGTGTAGCGGGCATGGCGGAACGCGCTCCTTATGCGGCCTACATGGCACAGGTGATCCGCGCGGCTGCCAATCGCAACGCGATCCTGAAAGGCAAGATGTTCCGCGTCGGGATCAAGCTGTGGCTGGCACCTGCCGGCAAGGTCACCAGAGCCGAACTCTCCAGTTCCACCGGCTCGGAAGAGTTCGACCGCGAACTCAAGACCGTTCTCAGCGGCCTCAGCTTCGATTCTCCGCCGCCGCAATCGATCCTCGACAGCCTTCCGATCGAGATGGCCGTCAAAGTTCATCCGGGCTGAGTCAACCAATGAGCTGGGCCATGCCGAACAACCATCAACTATCTCGTTCCAACAATTTCATCGTTTTCCTGATTTGAGAGGGGACACACTCATGCTTCGTACCACCACCAAACTCAGCGGCCTGATGCTGTGCGCCTCTGCTGCCGCTCTGATCGCCGCCGCTCCGGCTCTGGCACAGGACAGCCAGCCGGCATCGCAGCCGGTAGCCAATCCGACCGAAGCGGCGGTCGGCAATCTGTTGCAGGGCCTGGTCGACCAGGGCGTCCTCAAGCGCGCCAAGGCGCAGACGTTGATGAACAAATTCCATAGCGACATCAGCAAGGCGCCGCAACCTGCGCCTGCCGCGGCCACGGCACCCGCTCCTGCCGAGGCCGGCACCGTCGCCGTCCCCTACATTCCTGAGATCGTCAAGGACGAGATCACCAATCGCGTCAAGCAGGACGTCGTCAAACAGGCCAAGGAAGAGCGCTGGGCAACCCCCAATTCCTTCCCCGAATGGACCAGCCGCATCCACATCTTCGGCGACTTCCGATTCCGCAACGAAGGCCACTTCTTCGATCAGCCCATCTACCAGAACATCAACGGCCAGAAGGTCCAGGTTGGCGGCAACGAGCTCTCCTTTGTCGACGTCAACACCGTCAATGCCAACGGCGGCTATAATACCGGATCCAATAATTCTACTCTGCCGCCTCTCCTCAACTCCAACAAAGACCGCAATTTGTTGCGCATCCGCGCCCGCCTCGGCTTCGAAGCCGATATCGCCGACGATTGGACTGCCACCATCCGGCTCGCCTCCGGCTCGGATAACTCGCCGGTTTCCACCAACCAGACGCTCGGCGGCGCTTTCGCCAAGAAGTCGATCTGGCTCGACCAAGCGTATGTCAAATACCAGCCGGCCGAAGGCAACAGCCTCGTTCTCGGCCGTATGCCGAACCCCTTCACCCATACCGAGATGGTGTGGGACGACGACATCAATCCCGACGGTATCGCGGTGAACCTGAGCCATAGCTTCCATGGCCTTGGCCTGCGTGCCACCGGTGCCGCCTTCTCCATCGACTCCGCTGGCGATGCCACGCCTGCCACCGCGACGTCGGATGAGAAGTCCGGCAATGACGGTAACAAGTGGCTGTTCGCGGGCCAGATCGGCGCCAATTACACCCTGAAGACCGCCAGGCCGCTCACCTTGAGCTTCGATGCGGCCTATTACGACTATGACAACATCCAGGGCCAGTTGTCGCCGGCCTGCTCCAATCTCGGTTCGTACTGTCTGACCGACTGGTCCAAGCCGGGCTTCATGCAAAAGGGCAACACGCTGTTCGCCTTGCGCGACTTCACCGTCGATCCGTCGAGCCAGACCACGACTCAGATCTATGGCTTGGCCTCCAAATTCGAGGTGCTCGATCTCATCGCCAAGGCCGACTTTGCTGCCACCGATACGCTGCATATCGCGCTCACCGGCGATGTCGCCCGCAATCTTGGCTACAGCGCCCGTGCCATCACCGCCCTGCCGATCGTCAACAACAACGAAACCTGTTCGGGGGCCGTACCTGCCGGTAAAGGCTGCACCGACAAGGATGC
>JAATGK010000132.1 GCA_015654715.1 Alphaproteobacteria bacterium | reverse complement strand
GCAAGGCCGGGGTCGATGCGGTGCTGACCAAGCCGGTGCGCGAAACGACGCTGGTGCAGAATTTTAAAGCCGACGGGCGCGAGGACGTGTCCGTTGCCGCGCCGGTGCTGCCGGAGGCCGCATCCCTTGCGCCGCAACCCGCGCCCGTCCAGACAAATGTCGCACCTCCCGCACCGTCCGCACCGGCTGCCGCCGAGGGCGGGCCCGAACCGGCCCGTACCCGCGGCCGCGTGCTGCTCGCCGAGGACAACGAAATCAACGTCATGGTCGCGCGCACGCTGCTGGAATCGGCGGGCTATGCGGTCGAGATCGCCGGTGATGGCATTCAGGCGGTGGAAGCGGCGAAGGCCGGCGGCTTCGACGTCATCCTGATGGACATGCAGATGCCGCGCATGGGCGGTATCGAGGCTTCGAAGATCATCAAGGCGCTGCCGCCGCCGGCCGGCAGTGTGCCGATCGTGGCGATGACCGCCAATGCCATGCGCGAGGACAAGGAAGCCTGTACCGAGGCCGGTATGGTCGAGTTCGTCACCAAGCCGATCAATCCGGACACCTTCCTGGCCGTTATCGCGCGCTTCTCTTCGGCCGAGCTGTGGCTGGAGGACGATGGCGGCGACTGCGCGCCGGCGCAGGAAGAGGTTCCCGAACTCGACGTCGAAAAGCTCGATGCGCTCGCCAAGGTGCTGCCGCCGGACCGCTACAACGCGATGCTGCTGGCCTATCTTTCCAACACGCGCGGCACTTTGCAACGCATCGAAGCGGCGGCCGCAACGCTCGACTTCAACACCATCCGCCGCGAGGCGCACGATCTGAAGTCGAACTCCGGCACCTTCGGCGCCATGCGGGTGTTTGCGCTCTCCGAACAGCTCGAACGCGCCTGTCAATGCAGCGACGACGCCGAAGTGCCGCGCCTGGTCGACGGCCTGCACACCGCCTCGCAAGCCGCCTGGCTCGCCATCGGCCAGCGCGCCCACAAACCCGTGGCGGCGTAGGCGTCACCCCACCCAGGTCGAAATCAGCAGGGCCGCCGCAATCAACGCGCCGGTTTCACGGTTGGCGCGGAACAGTTTCAGGCATTTCGCCGAATTGTCGATTTCGAGGCTGCGCACCTGCCACAGCAGGTGGGCGCCTGCCGCCAGCAGCAGCATCCAGAACACACCGCCGGTGTGCTCGGTGAAGCCCGCTGCCAGAATCAGCGTGAACGCCACGGCATAGAAGCCGAGAATCCATTCGCGGGTGCGCGTGCCGAGGAGCCGCGCCGTCGATTTCACCCCGATCAGGGCGTCGTCGTCTTTGTCCTGATGGGCATAGATGGTGTCGTAGCCGAGCGTCCAGAAGAACAGCCCGGCATAGAGATAGAGGTCGCCGATATCGACGCTGCCGGTCTGGGCCGCGAAGCCGAGCACGGCCCCCCAGTTGAAGGTCAGTCCCAGCCACGCCTGCGGCCACCAGGTGATGCGCTTCATGAAGGGATAGCCCGCCACCAGCACCAGCGAGGCCATGCCGAGGATGATTGCCATCCGGTTCAGCATGACGAGCACGATCAGCCCCACCAGGCATTGCCCGAGCGTGAACGCCCAAGCGCGGCGGACGCTGACGGCGCCGGAGGGGATCGGGCGGGCCCGTGTGCGGGCGACCTTGGCGTCGTAATCGCGGTCGACGATGTCGTTATAGGTGCAGCCCGCGCCGCGCATCACGATGGCGCCGATGCCGAGGAGAATGACCAGAAAAATGTCGTGCAGGGTTCCAAATGGCCGGCTGTCGGCGGCCGCACCCAGAATCAGCCCGAACACGCATGGCCAGTAAAGCAGCCAAGTCCCGATCGGACGGTCGAGCCGCATCAGCCTGAGGTACGGCTGCAGCGCGAGCGGGGCGCGATCCACCAAAGCGGCGGCCACGGCATCGGCAGGCTTGACGAGCGTCTCGGTGTTATCTGTCATACTGGCCATTACAGGAACCGGGAGTCGTTATGCCACAAATCGGGCACGGGTTGCGATGGCGTTTCGTGGCTGTTTTGGCGCTGGTGCTCACCGCCTGCGGCCGCAGCGTCGATAAGGAAATCGCGTTGTCCGCCGCCCCGGTGCGTCTGGTGGCGGCGAGTCTGGCCAAGAACAGCGCGTGGAAGCCGGGCAAATGCTTGTGCGTCGGCCATTACCGCGACGAGGCGGTGGAGGATTTTCCGCCCGGATTGCTCGACGCCGAATTCACCAAGCACCGGTTCCTGCGCAAATGGTCGGCGTGCGAGCCCTATTACGGCCGGGTGGCGAAGTTCAAAGGCTGCGAGGGCGGCATGACCGATTTCATTTGCAGCGTTTCGGAACGCACCGACCTGCCCAGCGGCACCGCGCGCGTCCTCTGCCACGTCAACGGCGAAAGCGAAGCCTTGCAAAAAGCCGGCTATGTGCAAGACGAATACGACGTCACCGAAGACGGCGACCGCTTGGTCGTCAAACCCGTCAGCCTGAACGGAACCGGGAAGATTCATGAGTGACGGGAACGCGGAATAACTTAGTCCCCAGTCTTGGTGGGGTTCGCCAAATCCAGCGCCGCGAAGGCCGCTTCGTTTTCGGCGCTATTCCATTCCTCAAAAGCCAATTCGCCGAGCTTTAGGAACAACCGCTCGTCGGAATCTATCGGTCCGCTGGATCGTGGCATGTTCATGGTTGTGATATTACACCAGCGGGCGTTGATCGTAACCCATGACGAAAAGTGTCTGGGATTAAAGCCGTTGAATATTACACTGCTTTTTCGAATCTGTAACGGCGGAACGGGAGATGACCTCTGATCTGACCTATCCCGGCGGCAAACTCCGCCTGTTTGTCGAGGCGGCGCTGGGGCAAGACGCGCGTGTCGTGATCGAAGAGGGTCAGGCGCATTACGTGTTGCATGTGATGCGCGCCAAAGCGGGTGACCGGCTCAGCCTGTTCAATGGCCACGACGGCGAATGGCTGGCCGAGGTGCGCGAAACCGCCAAGCGCACCTGCACGGTGGAGTGCACCCAGCAAATCGCGCCGCAGTCCGAGGTGCCGGATTTGTGGCTGGTGTTCGCGCCGGTCAAGAAAACCCCCGCCGATTATCTCACTCAAAAGGCGACCGAGCTTGGCGTGCGGGTGCTGCAGCCGGTCGTCACCCGGCGCACCATCGTCACAAGGGTCAACACCGAGCGCATGCGCGCCAACGCGGTGGAAGCCGCCGAGCAATCGGGACGGGTGAGTGTTCCCGAAATACGCGAGCCGCTCGGGTTCGACAAATTGCTCGCCGCCTGGCCGGCCGGACGCCGCATCCTGTTTTGCGACGAAGGCGGCGACGCCGCGCCGATTGCCGAGGCTTTGCGCGCAGCCCCGCACCAGCCTTGGGCAGTAGTTATCGGTCCCGAAGGCGGCTTCGATCCGGCCGAGCGCGCCCTTTTGCGCAGCTTGCCACTGGTCACGCCGGTGACACTCGGCACCCGCATCTTACGCGCCGATACGGCGGCGCTGGCGGCGCTGGCGATCTGGCAATCAGTTTGCGGCGATTGGCGCGGGAGCGCGACCGGAAAAGTGTGAAGCGGTTTTCCGATAAGTGGCGCGACCAAATCAAAATGTTGATAAACTGAGGCGCTTGGGCGCAGCAACTTGCCCGGCCCTGTTTGCGTTCCTACATATGCGGCGCACATCGGCGTCAAACCCACACATTCCCTAGGGGAATCCCCCACGAGGTTATCATGTCTATTCCGCAGTCGGCCGGCGGGCCTATCGAATCGCGCGACGATCTCGTGCGTTATCTGGCCGATGGCAGCAAGCCGCGCGAGGATTGGCGCATCGGCACCGAGCACGAGAAATTCGTCTACTGCCTGAAGACCCACAACCCGCTGCGCTACGAAGGCGTTCCCGGCATCAAAGCCTTGCTCCAAGGCATGCAGAAATTCGGCTGGGAGCCGGTGCTGGAAGGCGAGAACATCATCGGCCTGACCCAGAACGGCGCCGGCATCAGTCTGGAGCCGGGCGGCCAGTTCGAGCTGTCGGGCGCGCCCTTGAAAACGGTGCATGAGACTTGTGCCGAGGTGAACATCCACAAGCAGCAGGTGCGCCAGGTCGCCGCCGAGATCGGCGCCGGTGCGATCGGTCTCGGCTATGCGCCGACCTGGCCGCTGTCGGAAGTCTATCCGATGCCGAAAGGACGCTACGAGATCATGAAGCGCTATATGCCGAAGGTCGGCGGCTATGGCGAAGAGATGATGTTCCGCACCTGTACCGTGCAGGTCAATCTCGACTTCTCCTCCGAAGCCGACATGGTCAAGAAATTCCGCGTCGCCTTAGCGCTGCAGCCGGTGGCGACCGCTTTGTTCGCCAATTCGCCGTTCCGCGAAGGCAAGCACAACGGCTTCCTCTCTTATCGCGCCCAAGTCTGGACCGATGTCGACAACGATCGCGCCGGCATGCTGCCGTGGGTGTTCGATTCCGGCATGGGTTTCGAGCGTTATGTCGATTACGTGCTCGATGTGCCGATGTACTTCATCTATCGCGACGGCAAATACATTGATCTGGCGGGCAAAAGTTTCCGCGATTTTATGGCGCACAAAATCCCCGAAGTGGCGCACATCGAGCCGCAGATGTCGGATTGGGCCGATCACCTCACCACCATTTTCCCGGAAGTGCGGCTCAAGAAATTCCTCGAAATGCGCGGCGCCGACGGCGGCACTTGGCGGCGCATCTGCGGCATGCCGGCATTATGGGTCGGCATTCTCTACGACGACGTCGCCCTCGATGCCGCTTGGGACATGGTCAAGGATTGGACGACTGCCGAGCGTCAGGCGATGCGCGATTGCGTGGCGCGTACAGCCTTCCAGACCCCGTTCCGCAAGTCCACGGTATGGGAACTGGCACAGCGCATGCTGGAAATTTCGGCGGAAGGTTTGAGGCGCCGCGCCGCGCACGATGCCATCGGCATGACGGAAGAGGGCTTCCTCGTCCCCTTGCGCGAGTTGGTCAATCGCGGCTACACGCGCGCCGAAGAACTTTTACAGAAATACCGCACCGATTGGGGCAAGGACCTCAAGCAGATCTTTACGGAATACAATTTCCTGTAATATCAGCAACCCCTAATCGTCATGGCCGGGCTTGATGTTCGGCCATGACGGAAAGAGTTTGGGATTAGGCCGTTGGTATAGGCACGTCCTGAGAATTTATTACTGCACGACGTCGACGTGCGCCTCGCAATAGGGATCGGCGTTCTTGGGCAGGACGCGCTTGGTAGCGGTCTCTTTCACGTACAGCACCGACAGCATCTTGCCATTGCGGTCGGCGCAGACTTCGGCCACGCCCGATGCGGCTTTCGGCGCCTTGGGATCGGGAATGGCGCACAGCGTGTTGCCGTCGAAGGTGGACTGCACCAGCTTCTGGGTGTCGTAGGTCCTGTGGTCGTCGTTGGCGACATGGAAGAAGCCCGCTCCGCCGAGAACTTGCGTGTATTGGGCGTGCTGGTCGAAGCAAACCACGATCCAGGTCGCCTCAGCGGCCGCCTTGGCGGGCGGCGCGGCGGGCTTATGCGGCGGTTTTGCCAAGGCCGTGCCGGTCATCATCGCCAGCGCAGCTATCAATACCAATGCCCGCATGATTCCTCTCCGTGTAAACCGGCCGGATAAATGTCTTATCCCAAAGATCGATGCAACCTTTGCACTCTTTGTTTTGTCGCGCTTCTTATCCGAAAACCGGTGCCCACTTTTCGGGAAGCGCTTTAATTAACGTTGACCACGGCTTGGCAGAACACCGGCGCTTTGTCCGGCTTGATGCCTTTGGCGAGGTCGGCGCCCATCAGCACCCGGAGCGTTTGGGCGTCACTGTCGGCACAGACCGTGGCGATGTCGCTGGCGCCGACTTTGGCGGCAACGCTGCCGCACACCATCTTGGCGTCGAGAAAGCTCTGCTTGAGCTTGACCGTTCGATAGGTGCCATCGCCTTGGCTGACATGCAGATAACCTTCGGCGCCGGTGATCTGCTGATACTGAATTTGCTGATCCTGGCAGGCGGCGGTCCACATCCCGGCCTCGGCCGGTACCGTCGCCGCCAGCAAGGCCATCACGAGCACTCCGCGCATGCTTGCCTCCATTTTTCGAAAGCAACTTTAACGCTATTTTGTGTTCGGATTGCGCCGCTCATCGTTCTGCCGGTTCACCATCCAGCCGGGATATTCGGGCTTCAGCGCCGAAAGGCCGTCCAGCCGCGCGATTTCGGCCTCCGACAATTTCAGGTCCGCCGCCGCCAGATTGTCGTTGAGCTGGTCGAGCGTTTTGACGCCGATAATCACACTGGTCACGAAGGGCCGCGACAGCACCCAGGCCAGCGCCACCCGCGCCGGGCTGGCACCATGGGCGGTACCAATTTCGCGCATCGCATCGACGAGGCGGAACGCCAGTTCCTTATCGACCGGCGGGAAATCGAACTTCGACCGCCGCGCGTTTTCGGGGCCTTCCGCGTCACGCGAAAATTTGCCGGAAAGGATACCACCGGCCAGCGGGCTCCATACCATCAGGCCCATCTTCTGGTCGGCCAGCATCGGGGCGATGTCGCGTTCGAGGTCGCGCCCGGCGATGGAATAGTAGGCCTGCAAGCTTTCGAACCGCGCGGACCCTCGCTTATCGGCGATGCCTTGCGCCTTCATGATGCGCCACGCCTGCCAGTTCGACACCCCGATGTAGCGCACCAAGCCGCGCCGCACGATATCATTGAGGCTTTCCATCACGTCTTCCACCGGCGTGACGAGGTCCTGCGCATGCACCTGATAAAGATCGATATGGTCGGTTTGCAGCCGTTCGAGGCTGGCCTGCACCGCATCCATGATGTGGCCGCGCGACAGGCCGGCATCGTTGGGCGCCGTGCTCATGCGGCCGTAGACCTTGGTCGCTACCACGACGTCCGACCGTTTGACGCCGATGTCCTTCAGTGCCTTGCCGAGCAGGGTTTCGGACAGGCCTTCGGAATAGACATCCGCCGTGTCGATGAAATTGACCCCGGCTTCGAGCGCGCGGGCGACCAGACTGGTCGCGGTCTTCTGATCGACCTTGCCGACCGCCTCGAAAAATCCGCGCCCGCCGAAGGTCATGGTGCCGAGACAGATTTCCGAAACGTAGAAACCGGTATTGCCGAGCATCCGATAGCGCATGGTCATTCTCCTTAAGCGTCATGGCCGCCCTTGATGCGGCCACCCAGTCGGCGCGTGTCCACGCGCCGGAAGACTCTTTGTTCCGCTGGATGGCCGGGTCAAGCCCGGCCATGACGGAAGTGGGTTACTTGCATTCTTCCGGCAGCAAAAACGCGCCGTCCTCGCCGCGTGCGAGCGGCTTGATCCAAACGACATGCGGCATCGCCAGCGTGCCGTAGAGGTGCGGGAACAATTGTCCGTCGCGCGACGGTTCGAAGCGTAAGCCTTGCAGCCCCGCCTCGTCGACTGCGACCAGCACCAGATCGCACGCGTCTGCGTAGTATTTGGCCAGCGTCCCGGCCACCTGGGGTCCTTGCGAAAAATGGATGAAGCCGTCCTTGCGGTCGAGCGGCGAACCGTCATACCTGTGTCGCTCTATCGCTTGCGTCCATTCCGCGGCCGGACAAATCTTGTAGATCATCGTGGTTTTCCGAAGGCTGCGCCCTTTCCTATCCCGGTCGTCCGCCTTCGGCAAAGAGGCTTCATGCGAAACCTGCTGCAGAAACTGCCATTTCCGGTGGAGTTTGCGGTGGTCGTGGCCGGTGCTTTCGGGCTCACCATCGTCTCCAGCGCGTTGGCGCTCCTCCATCACCATACCGGATCGGCCGGTCCGGCCGAGATGGGGGTGTGGCGCACGGTCGGGCTGGAAGCGATCACCCTTGTCGTGCTCGGCGCCTTTCTGTGGGGCCGCGGCTGGACGGGCAAGCGCATGGGGCTCGACACCCATTGGATCGACGGGCTGTGGGGGCTGGCGCTGGCGGCCGGCAGTTATGTCGCCATCTACTTGGTCTTCATCCTGCTGGCCAAACTGGCCCCCAGCTTGCTCCACCCCGCGGGCAGGACCGCCGCTGTGGCGACACCCGCGCTGACGCCTTACGCCGTCGGCGCCTTGGTCCTGGTCAATGCGGTGTACGAAGAGGTCTTCGTCGCCGGTTACGCCATCACCGCGCTGAAGGAAAAATCGCTGCCCAATCTCGCGATCAATCTCAGCATCGCGATCCGGCTGGCGGCGCATCTCTTCCAAGGCACCATGAGTCTGGTCTTGATGATCCCGATCGGCCTCATCTTCGGCACCTGGTACGTGCGCTCCGGCCGCCTGTGGCCGCTGATCCTGGCGCACGTGCTGCTCAACGCCTGGAGCTATGCGGCGTACATCAAGTGGTGAGGAATTAGCTTAGCAGTTCGATCTTGGCGCTGTGGCCGTGGGCGTGCGCCAGCCGCGCGTCGCAGGTCAGAAGCGGAACGCCGAGCGTCTCCGCCAGCGCGACATAGCAGGCATCGTAAGCGGAAACGCCATGGCGCAAAGTCCAGATGCGCGGCAATAACGCCGTGTGCGCGTGGCGTATCAACGGCCATTCCATCAAGGCGAGCAAGGCTTCTTCGGCGGCATCCACGTCGATTTCCTTGGCGAGGACGAGACGCCGGAGCGCGCTCGCGATCTCCAGATCGACCAGATGGGGGACATGAAGGTCTTCGTCCGCAAGGCGCTCAGCGGCGCTGAGGCCGAGCGGGGTCCGCAGCGCGATCTCGAACGCCACCGAGGCATCAACGACGATCATCGCCGCTGCGCCGGTCGCGTTCTTCACGGATGATCGCGGTTGGTGAAACTTTGAGATGGCGCACCGGCAGAGCGCGCAGCCGCGCCAGGAATTCTTGCTGGGTCGGCCGTTCGGCAATTTTCTTGGCTTCCCGCGTCAGGAAATCGGACAGCGTCAAACCTTCGCTCGCCGCACAGGCTTTCAGCCGCCGATGCAGCGCGTCCGGGACATTGCGCAATTGGATCATCTTGGACATGTGAAAATGATAGTCACATGTGCTGCACATGTCAAAGCAATGGGCCGTCAGTCCTTGCCATTACGCCAGCGCCAGCCGCCTTCGGTTTTGGCGCGAGCGATCAGGACGAGGGCCGCGACGAGAATGACGATACCGGAAAACGTCACAGCAGCGGCAACCGCAGGCGGCAGCCACGCGACGGCGAGAAAGGGTAATGCTGAACTCCCAGCAAAAAAAATCGCCAGGAGCACCCAGCCTTCCCAGCTAACCGGCAGCCCCGAACCGTAACCGTATTTCTTTGGTGCAAACCACGCTTTGCTCATCTTCGCCCCACAGAAGAATGCTCGGCTGTTCCAAGCCGCCGTGCCGCCCACCGTCGAGACGCAGCGCGCGCCTAAATCAGTTCCACCCGCACTTTGCGGCCGATGGCTGCTGCTGCGCGCTGAAGCGTTGCCAGCGTGACGTTGCCGTCGGTGGGGTCAAGCAGGCGCCCAATCTGGCTGCGGCTGGTTCCCATTTCCAGCGCCAGACGGCTGCGTGAAAGTTTGCGCGTCCGCATCGCTTCCAGAAGCTGCCAAGCCAGAACTTCCTTGATCGCGAGGGTTTGCGTTTCTTCGAGGATACCTTCTTCGGCGAGGAAGGACTCCAGCGTCGTGCCGCGATGCGGGTTTTTCTTCTTTTTTGCCATTAGCCGATCTCCTTCATTCTTTTCCGCGCCAGGGAGAGGTCCTGTTCCGGCGTTTTTTGCGTTTTCTTGATGAAGCCGTGCAGGATGAAGAGTTCCCCATCGTGAAAACAAAACAGCATCCGGGCGATCCGGCGGCTGGGTAGGGTTGTGCGCACTTCCCACAGGCCGTCGCCGAGTGCTCGGCACAGCGGCATTCCCACCGGCCAGCGGTATTGCAGCCGCATCAAGTCCTGACCGGCGGCGTGGCGATCCGAGCGGCTTAAAGCTTTCAGCCAATCGCGTACCGGCTCGCCGCCAGACGTCGATTGGAAGAAGACGACAGGTGTTTTGCGGGCATCCATGGCCGCCTCACATGCACCATATAATGGGCATGTACCATAAAAAGGTCAAGTCATAAAAAAGGGGGGCCGCCGTTACGCCGCCGTGCCGCCCACCGTCAGGCCGTCCATTCGCAGGGTCGGCTGGCCGACGCCGACCGGGACGCTTTGGCCGTTCTTGCCGCAGGTGCCGATACCGGCGTCGAGTTTCATGTCGTTGCCGATCATCGTGACGCGGGTGAGACAATCCGGGCCGTTGCCGATCAGGGTGGCACCTTTGATCGGGGCGCCGACTTTGCCGTTCTCGATCCGGTAAGCCTCGGTGCAGGTGAAGACGAATTTGCCGTTGGTGATGTCAAACTGGCCGCCGCCGAAATTGGTGGCGTAGATGCCTTTTTCCACGCTCGCCATGATTTCTTCCGGGCTTTTGTCGCCTGCCAGCATGTAAGTGTTCGTCATGCGCGGCATCACCGGACTGGAGTAGCTTTCGCGGCG
>JAATGK010000258.1 GCA_015654715.1 Alphaproteobacteria bacterium | reverse complement strand
CGTAGCGGTTGTCTACCTGGCTGAACGGCGTGAAGATCTTGTCGAGCTTTTCGCGCGGGATGCCTGGACCGTTGTCTTCGCAAACGATCTGGAAGCCGCCGCCATTGGCCGCACCCGCGGTGACGGCGATCTTGCCGCCTTCGGGCGTGAATTTCACGGCGTTGCTGACGAGGTTGATCAGGATCTGCTTGAGGGCGCGTTCGTCGGCATAAAGCGGCGGCGCATCCGGGTTGACCGTGATGACCAGTTCCTGCTTCTTCTCGCGCGCCTTGGCGCCGATCAGCTTGAGGGCGATGTCGAAGGTGCGGTGCGCATCGATCGGATGCGGCGCGATTTCCATCTTGCCGGCTTCGATCTTGGCGACATCCAAGAGATCGTTGATGAGGCTGAGGAGATGTGCGCCCGAGGAATGAATGTCGCCGGCATATTCCTTGTACCGCGCCGATCCGACCGGGCCGAAGCATTCCTGAGCGATGATTTCGGAGAATCCGAGAATGGCGTTCAGCGGCGTCCTCAGTTCGTGGCTCATATTGGCGAGGAACGCGGTCTTGGAGGCGTTGGCGGTTTCGGCTTCGAACCTCTTGCGCAGCGCGTCGTCGCGGGTTTCTTCGAGTTCGCGCGCCAGATCTTCCACTTGGAAGCGGAGGCGCGAATCTTCGTCGAGGCGGTGCATCAGGCGGCGGCCGTCGACCAATAGCTGCGCGGCGAAGGCCGGCAACAGCAGCGCAACGCCGAAATCGATGACGTCATGGCCGAACAGGAAGCGCACCGACGACATCAGCGTTAAGGGCACGATCGAAGCCAGGAACATGTCCATATGGCTCGAGCGCGAAACCACCAGCATCGCCAGCACGGCCGAGGTCATGCCGGCGAGATAGACATGGTTGAGGATTGAATTCGGATCCCACAGCAGCCACGGCGCCAGGCCCCAGGCCGCGCTGATGACCGCCTGCATGGCGACGATGCGCGTGAACCACGGACGGGTACGTTCGTATTCGTTACTGTCGGATGTATCGTACTGGTAGATCGATACCACCGAGGCCGACAGGATCATCGTCGCCGACACGATCACCGGCACGAAAACCGCAACGTTGAAACTGGCATGTCCGAACGCGCCGAAGCTGTCCGAACCGAGCCAAGCGATGGCAAGCGCCCAGAACGGCGACGAAAGCCGCGTCGAGCGGACCGTTTGCGAAGTCAGATCCAACTGCGCTTTCAGCACACGCACATCGGTGCTTCTCTGGCTGCGCAGTCGCTTGATGAACTCCACGGGATTTCCCCTTTGCCCCGATGATCTGTGGTTTGATGCTAGAGTCCGTCGGTTAATATTTACTGAGAAAAGTCGAGTCTTATTGCGTCGCGTGTTTTAGTTCGTGCTTAACCCCGGCTAACGGAAAGTAAACGAACGCCGTCGTGCCATGGCCTTCGGCGCTTTCGATCCAGGCGCGGCCGCCATGCAGACGCGCAAGCCCTTGCACCAGTGCAAGACCGAGGCCCGTACCGTCGTGATGATGGTCGAAGCGGTTGTCGACTTGTGTGAACGGTTGGAACAATAGTGCGAGCTTGTCGGCGGCAATGCCGGGTCCGGTGTCGGCGACCGAGACCAGCATGCCGCCGTCATCCGACTTGATGCAGCTCACCGCGATGCCGCCCCCTTGCGGCGTGAATTTCACCGCATTGGACAACAAATTGAGCAGGATCTGGCGGAAGGCGCGTTCGTCGGCGACGATCTCGCCGAGACGGGGATCGACCGTATAGGTTATTTCCAGCGCCTTTTCGCCGGCGCGGATCGCGATGATGCGTTCGACCGCTTCCAGCGCGGTTTCGACGTCGAGCGGCCGCGGAACGATTTCCATCCGCCCGGCCTCGATCTTGGCGACATCGAGGATTTCGTTAATCAGATTGAGCAGGTGCGTGCCGGAGGAATGGATGTCGCCGGCATATTCGGGATAGCGCGGATTGTTTTCGCCCAGCGCTTGGCTCGAGATGATCTCGGAAAACCCGATAATGGCGTTGAGCGGCGTGCGCAGTTCGTGGCTCATATTGGCGAGGAACGCAGTTTTCGATTTGTTGGCCAGTTCGGCCTCTTCGCGCTTTTGCACCGCGTCGTCGCGTGCGGCGGCAAGCTCCTTCGACAGGTCCTCATGGGCGAAGCGAGCCTCCAGCATATCGTCGACGCGCCTCCGCGCCGCCATGCCGGAGAAGACCATGTACCATATCCACACCGGGAACAGCCCGAAGATGACGTGCGCGGCGACGCCGTGGGATGCGGCAAGGCGCACAATCAGCGGCAGCGCCAGCGCAGCGATGCCGGTCAGGAAAACCGTGCGCACCGAACAGCGCGTCAGGGCCATGGCCCAGAGTGCCATCGCCATGATGATGACGACGAAAACGTTATTGGCGGCGTTGCCTTCTATCCACAACAGCCACGCCACACCACCCCAGCCCAGCCCGATCACCATCTGCAGCGCGATCAGGCCCTTGCGTGCGCGCGTCACGCTTTCGCAATTCAGCGACCGGTAAAGCCGCCAGGCGACATAGACAGCGACCCCGGCGATACATTGCAGCCCGACGGCCGCCACCATCTGCCCGAACGGCACGTCGCCCAATTCGGCGCGCCCGAACCATAGCGCAATACAGGCGATCGCCACGCCGATCGGGTTGAAATAAATGGTGACGGGAAGCGTATCCACCAGCAGCCGCAGCCTGGCTTCGCAGTAGCGCGCGTCTTCCTGCTTGGGAACGCGGATGGCAGATATAATATCGGGCATAGCAGCCATGTGGGCAAACGTGCCCATTGTGCGGAACGAGAATGCTCTCTACCTCTACCCGGTGATCCGTTAAAAAGTGCCTGCCACAGCCGCGATTCGCGTGCGCGGCCGGTATTTTTCTACTATTAGGGTCAATATCGAGTCAGGTGTAAGCATTGCGTGAGATGAATGGCTAAGGACTTGTTTGACAACGTTTCTTCCAAAGGCGGCCGGGACTATACGGCCAAGGACATCGAAGTTCTGGAAGGCTTGGAGCCGGTGCGCCGGCGCCCCGGCATGTATATCGGCGGTACCGATGCGACTGCCTTGCACCACCTCGCGGCCGAGATTCTCGACAACTCGATGGATGAGGCGGTGGCCGGGCATGCCAGCCGCATCGAGATCGAACTGAAGCCGGACAACGTGCTCGAAATCCGCGACAACGGCCGCGGCATTCCGGTCGATGCGCATCCCAAGTTCAAGAACAAGTCGGCG
>JAATGK010000473.1 GCA_015654715.1 Alphaproteobacteria bacterium | reverse complement strand
TGCCCTGGCCGTCGATCAGCGGCACGCGCATCGAGAATTCCTGCGCCATGCGCACCAAAGCGTCGTAAATCGACTGGTCGCCGTGGGGGTGGTACTTGCCCATCACGTCGCCGACGATCAGCGCGCATTTGCGATAAGGCTTGTTCCAGTCGCGGCCGTTCTCGTGCATCGAGAACAAAATGCGCCGGTGCACGGGCTTGAGGCCGTCGCGCGCATCGGGCAGCGCACGGCTGACGATCACGCTCATGGCGTAATCGAGATAGCTGCGCTTCAGCTCGTCTTCGATCGCGGTGGGGCTCACGCTCGAACCTGAAGACGGTGGCGTGGGAACTGGCGTATCGCTCAAAAAATAAGGTCCTTCAAAGGCGGCAAATACAGCAAAGCGGACGCTTCACCCGCCGAAACCGGCGCCGCGGACCGCCGGTCCCGGAAACGCCAAATCGACCTTTGTTCCTAGCATTTCGGGGGCCGAGTCTGCCAGCGAAAGATACACCATCTGGGCCCCTGCCAACCCTCTGGAATTCCATCCAAAAAAGGTCCTCTTCCGGGGCGGCTCCAAATCGCGAAATAGGCGCTTTCGCAACCGCCCATCAACCGCTGATTCCGGCCCTTTACGCCCGCTTTTCCGGCCTCGCGCAGGCCCTGCCTGCCGGCGGCTCACCTGCGACACCGTGGAGCCCTCGCCGGGCCCGCGACCCCGCCCCGGGGCCCCAAAATTCAACGCTTCACATACCCTTCGGACCGTTGCTGCCGTAAGGATCCGCGCCCCCGCCGGGCGCCTTCGCCATTCCGAACAACGTCATCACGCCGTGATCAAATTCGGCTATTTGCACGCATGGCTTGCGGAGCACGGTGGATGCGGGCTTAATCGAAGAGGGGTTGGAACAGGAACGCGTTCATGTTCGCCCAGACTCGCAAGAAAGCCGATCCGCTCGACCAGCCACCCTCGCATCTGGGTCCGGCGCTAAAGGTAACGGGTGTCCTCGATATGGACGGCGATCTCTATGTTCACGGCGCAGTGTTGGGACGCATCAATGCCACTCGCGTCATCCTGGCGCCCGAAGCCAGCATTGACGGCGATATTGTCGCCCGTGACGTCCACATCGAGGGTCACGTCAACGGACGCATCTTCGCCCTCAACGTGACGGTGGAAAGCACCGCCACCGTTACGGGACGTATTTTCCACAACACCCTAGCGGTGGCGCGCGGGGCTCGGATCGACGGCAGGATGCCGTGGCGCCCGCCAAGCTATTTCGACACTCTCACCCAACTACCGGAGATACGGCTATGACCACCATATTCACGCGCAACGACAAAGGATCGGAACCAATCCTGGCCGGCAATACTCCGGCCGCCGAAAAGAGCGACGCCGCGCCCGGCTCGCAAAACGCTCTCCCCACCGATCCGCTCAAGCACTCGCTGGCGTCGGCGCAGGCGCTGACCAGCACGGCGTCCGCCCCGCGCGGCGTCTCCGTCATTTCGCGGGCGCTGAAAATCACCGGCCAGCTTGAAAGCTCGGAGGACATCCAGATCGAAGGCTTGGTCGAAGGCGACGTGCGCGCCGTCACGGTACGGGTCGGGCCCGATGCCAGAGTGCATGGCACGGTGTCGGGCGACGAAGTCGAACTGGCGGGCACGGTCGACGGCAAGATCGAAGCCAAGAAGGTCGTGCTGACGAGTTCGGCGCATATGACGGGCGACGTCGTGCACCAGGACATCTCGATTCAGTCCGGCGCCTATATCTCCGGCAACTTGATCCCGGACTACGGCAAGAGCGAAAGCAACGTCCAGCCGATAAAGGCGATGGTGGAATAATTGGGCTGTCATCCCGGACAAGCGCTGCTTCACAGATGACGGAGAACTGTCGCGATGCTGAACGCAGCGCGCCGAGCCGGGACCTACTTCGACACCCGGCAGATTTTTGAGTGGGTCCCGGGCCGCGCCATTGTGACAGACGAAACGACCGTCATGGCGCGCCCGGGATGACAACAGTTAGAACGGAATTTCGTCGTCCAGTTCGCTGCGGTCGAACGTGGCCGGGGCATCGCTGCCGCCGGACGTGACGCGAGCCTGTCCGCCGCCAGCCCCGGCGCCTTCGCCGCGCGAGTCCAGCAGCACAAGTTCGCCGCGGAAGCGGTTCAGCACCACCTCAGTGGAATACTTCTCGACGCCGTCTTTGTCGGTCCACTTGCGGGTGACGAGCTGGCCTTCGAGATAAACCTTGGAGCCCTTGTGCAGGTATTGCTCGGCGACCTTGGCGAGGTTCTCGTTGAAGATCACCACCCGGTGCCACTCGGTTTTTTCCTTGCGCTCGCCGGAGGTCTTGTCACGCCAGGATTCCGACGTCGCAACCGACAGGTTCACGATCGGTTCGCCCGACGTCATCCGCCGCACTTCGGGGTCGCGCCCGAGATTGCCGACCAAAATCACCTTATTGACGCTGCCTGCCATGGCTCAATTCCTTCGAGTGTCAGAAGCGGAAACCTAGCGCTTGCCGTCCGGTTCCGCTTGCGGGAACCGCACCTGAGTTCTTATTATGTTCTCATTGGCGTCGTCAATCCCCAACTTCGTTTCCGGTGGGGATAAGCCGGGACGGCCGGATTATCGCCGCCACGCCCGGCGCACGCTACGATAGCGCCGGAAAGGAACGCGCCGATGGGGCTGGAACAGGTTCAACTCAGGCCGGGGATGTACATCGGCAATTGCGCCGACGGGACCGGCCTCGACAACATGGTCGCCGAGCTGGTCGCCAGCGCGATGGCCGAGGCGCCGCCCTGCAACACCATCGCCGTGGACCTGCACGACGGGGACGTCGTGGCGGTGCGCGACAACGGTGCCGGGCTGCCCGTCGACGCCGATCCCGAATGGGAGGTTCCGCTCGCCGAACTCCTCGCAACCCAGATCCACGCCTCGGCGCGCTACAACGCCCGCCGCCACAAGCCCGAAGATCTCGGCGGCGCCGGCATGGCCGTCGTCAATGCCTTGTCGGAGGAATTTGCGGTGCGCATCTGGCGCGGCAGCCTCGAATACGTGATGCGGTTCTATCTCGGCGCCTTCGTCCACCGCCTGCAATGCACCGGCGCCGCCGGCAACTATAAAGGCCTGCCGCGGCGCGGCACCGAAATCGCCTTCATCCCGAGCCCGCGTTTCTTCGCGGCGACGACTTACGATTTCGACCGCCTGGAACGCCGCCTGCGCGCTTTTGAGTTCTTCAAATGCGGCGTCACCATCATCCTCACCGACCACCGCGGCGACCGCGACCGGCAAGTAAGTTTCGAGGCGTAATCTCATTACCCACGCAAACGCCATCCTCATCCTGAGGAGGCCTTTGGCCCTCGCCCTTCGAGACGCGAAAACTCCTCAAGCTGAAGGCCAAAGGGCGTCTCGAAGGATGATCGCGTCAGAATGCTCGCGGCTTTACCGCACGCTCTCGTAGCCGCCGGGCACGCCGTTTTTCGACAGCACGATCTGCCAGAGCTGGATGTGACGGGCGCGGAAGGCGCCGGCGCAGGACAAGAGATAATAGGTCCACATGCGATAGAAGCGCTCGCCGTAGCGGTCCTTGAGCGACGGCCAGGCATCGCTGAAGTTGGCGTACCAGGCCTGCAGCGTGCGGTCGTAATGGGGCCCGAAGCTGTGCCAGTCTTCCAGCCGGAACAGGTCTTCGCTGCTTTTGCCGATTTGCGCCACCGAAGGCAGGATGCCGTGCGGGAAGATGTACTTCGCCATCCAGGCATCGTTGGAAACGACGCTCCGGTTGTTGCCGATGGTATGTAAGAGAAACAACCCGCCGTCCTTGAGGCAGCGCGCCGCGACCTCGAAATAGGTGCGATAATTCTTGTAGCCGACATGCTCGAACATGCCGACCGAGACGATGTGGTCGAAGGGCTCGTTCAGCGAGCGATAGTCGGCGACGCGGATTTCCACCGGCAGACCGGCCGCGCGTTGACGTGCCAACGCCGCCTGTTCCTGCGACACCGTCACGCCCACCACCGAGGCGCCGTATTTCTCCGCCGCATAGATGGCGAAGCTGCCCCAACCGCAGCCGATGTCGAGCACATGGTCGCCCTTCTTCAGCCCGATTTTGCGGCAGATGAGATCGAGCTTGGCCTCTTGCGCCGCGTCGAGAGAGTTCGCCTCATTCCAATAGCCGCAGCTATAGGTCAGCCGCGCATCCAGCATCTTCTCGAACAGGTCGTTGCCGAGATCGTAATGCTCTTTGGCGATGGCAAAGGCACGGCGGCGGGCGCCTTCGTTGAGCAGCCGGCCTTTGACCGCGTTCCAGATCAGATCGGTGCTGACCACCGCTCTGTCGAGCCCGGCCTTGAGCAGCCGACAGAAGAACGCGTCGGGTTCGGCCACATCCCACCAGCCGTCCATATAGGACTCGCCGAGCGCCAGCGATCCACCCGCCAGCACGCGCGTATAAGTCCCTTCATTATGTATGGTAATATCCCAGGGATCGCCGCCGCCGATCTCTATGTCAGCCCGGGAAAGTAGTCGCTCGAGTGTGTCGCGCGCCGAGACCATGACAAAAATTTAGCGCGACAATATCGGTTCGTCGAGACGAAACCTGTCGCAATCCGTGACATCGGCGCGATTCTAATTCATTCCAAAATGCGCGAAAAATTCCCGTAAATTTAGAAATAACGGGTGCGCCCGCTGGCGACTGCTACATATGCACGTCGGCCCGCACGCTGCCTTCGGCCGACATGGTGGCGACGAAGCCGTCGCGGCTCCACGACAGCGACACCGGACCGTAATTGGTCACATGCCCCGACACCGTTACGACGTTGCCTTGCGGATGCGCCAGAATCGCAGAGACTTGCGCCTCGACCTTGGCGATCTGGTCGCCGACCTTGAATTGCAGCGACTTTTCCATTGTCTTGCCGAGATCGTCACCGGCCAGCCCGCGCATCACGCCGAGCATCCAATTCTCGGTCAGCACATCGTAGCGAACATTGACGATGCGAATGGTCTGGCTGTGCGGATCGAACTGCGGCACGCCGCGCAAATAGCCTGAGCCGCAGCCAGTCAACGCTTCGGTCGGGTCATATTTCTCGGCGATGCAAAAACTGGCGGCAATCACCACATCCTGGCCGCTCGGGATGAATTCGAGTTTGGTGATGTTGATTTGATGGCTGCCGGCGCGCGGCGGATTCTTCTGCATCGCCTCGAGCGCCAGCTTGGCGGCTTGATCATAGGGCAGCACCACCGGCACGCTGACGGCAAAATGGTTGGCGGGTCCATTCACCGGCGCCGGCGGCGGCAACGCGTTCGGCGTCACGTTCGGCATTTCGTCGGAGGTCACCAGCCGCGCCCGCACATCGACGCCAAGGCCCATGGTCAGCGCATTATTCGCCACCGCGGGCAGCCCAACGCGGATGCGTTCGGGTTGCAGCACCAGCCAGGTCACCGGCTTGGTGTTGAGACGGATCGGCGCGAACACGCCGGCCCACAATTTCGCCACCGGCGCACGCACCACCACCGCCGCCCCCACCTGGCGGTCGAGCGCACCGAGCAGCGGCTTCGACAACAATTCGGGGTTCAGATTCCAGATGGTGGTGAAATCGGTGGCGAGCGGGCCAAGCTTGACGCGGCCGTTGGCGAACTGCACCGAGCCGCCGGTATTGGGCGTAACCTGCCAATCGGGGCCGAGCGCAATCGCTGTGACGGCGTTGACCTGTCCCGCGGCGTTGACGCCGGTATGAACCACGTTGAACGGCCCCGGCAGCGCCAAATCGGCATTGAGTGCAAACGGCACGCCCAGCGCCAGTGCCGAGCCGCGGTTCGTCACCGTGATCGGACCAGTGCGCACGGCCGACAGCGTCGTGATGCAATCGCCGATGCCGCAACGCAGCTTCTGGTTTTTGAGATCGGCGAACCGCTGCAGCGTGTGCTCGTTGAGCAGGCGCGTCAGATCGGCCAGCGGCACGCTAAGGGTTGCGGCGACGGTTGAAACCGGCGGCGGCGGGCTTTGCGGCGGCGGCGTCAATGCCGGCGGCGGCGCGCTCGTTTGAGAAACCCCACCGCATCCGGCGAGCAGCAACAACGCGCCACTCAGCATCACCAATTTTTTCACCAGCGACATCGCCAAAGCCCAGACCGCAAATTCGCGCGGAACTTAAGCGCCCACTTCCGCTCGCACAATTACGCACACGTCGCACAACGTAGCGGCAAGATGAAAATGAGGACACGTTTAGGGCGCGATCATGCGGCATTGCCCCGCTCACATGTTCCCGATATGTTCTATCAAGTGGGAATCGGCGCCGGATTCGGCATGACAGGGTTGCGGGGGACCCTCTCACTCTGCTTGGAAGAAGGCGGCAGAACGCTTTTGGTATCGGGTCTAGGGTAGAAATGCAGAAGAACATCGTTATTCGCGGCGCGCGCGAGCACAATCTGAAAAATGTCGACGTCGAAATTCCGCGCGACAAGCTGACCGTGATGACCGGGCTTTCCGGCTCGGGCAAATCCTCGCTTGCCTTCGACACGATTTATGCCGAGGGCCAGCGCCGTTACGTGGAATCGCTGTCGGCTTACGCCCGCCAATTCCTCGAACTGATGCAGAAGCCCGATGTCGATCACATCGAGGGGCTCTCGCCCGCCATCGCCATCGAGCAGAAAACAACGTCGAAAAACCCGCGCTCGACGGTCGGCACCGTCACCGAGATTTACGATTATCTGCGCCTGCTCTTCGCCCGCGTCGGCGTACCATATTCGCCCGCCACCGGCTTGCCGATCGAAAGCCAGACCGTCAGCCAGATGGCCGACCGCATTCTTGCCTTGCCCGCCGGCACGCGCCTTTTCCTCAACGCGCCGATCGTGCGCGGCCGCAAGGGCGAGTACCGCAAGGAATTTGCCGAGCTGCAGAAGAAAGGTTTTCAGCGCGTCAAGGTCGACGGCAAATATTACGACTTCGCGTCTCTGCCGACGCTCGACAAAAAGCTGAAGCACGACATCGAAGTCGTGGTCGATCGCATTGTCGTCAAGCCCGACATCGGCAACCGCCTGCCCGATTCCATCGAAACCGCGCTGGGTCTTTCCGACGGTCTCGTCTTCGCCGAATTTGCCGACGAGAAAGAAAACGGCAAGCCGCGCCAGTTGATGATGTCGTCGAAATTCGCCTGCCCGGTTTCCGGCTTCACCATCGAGGAGATCGAGCCGCGCCTCTTCTCGTTCAACAATCCGCATGGCGCCTGCCCCGCTTGCGACGGCCTGGGGACGCAGCTTTATTTCGATCCCGCCTTGGTCGTGCCGGACGAAAGTCTCACCTTGCGCACCGGGGCGCTGGCGCCGTGGCACAAATCCTCGTCGCCGTATTATTTGCAGACGCTGGAGGCGCTGGCCAAGCACTACAAATTCTCGCTCACCGTGCCGTGGGAAGACCTGCCCAAGCGCGTCACCGACGTGATCCTTTACGGCTCCGGTGAAGACGAAATCAAATTCATCTACGACGACGGCATGCGCCGTTACGAGACCAAGAAAACTTTCGAAGGCGTCATCCCCAATATGGAGCGGCGCTACAAGGAAACCGACAGCGCCTGGATCCGCGAAGAGATGGAGCGCTATCAGGACGCCAGCCCGTGCGACGTCTGCAAAGGCTATCGCCTCAAGCCCGAAGCGCTGGCGGTCAAGATCGGCGGCCTGCACATCGGCCAAGTATGCGAGAAAGCGATCCGCTACGCCGATGCCTGGTTCCGCGACATCGACAAAGACCTCACGCCGCAGCAGCAGGAAATCGCCGCCCGCATCTTGAAGGAAATCCGCGAGCGGCTGAAGTTCCTGGTCAACGTCGGCCTCGAATACCTCACTCTGGCGCGCAGTTCCGGCACATTGTCGGGCGGCGAGAGTCAGCGCATCCGCCTCGCCTCGCAGATCGGCTCCGGGCTCACCGGCGTGCTCTATGTGCTTGATGAGCCGTCCATCGGCCTGCACCAGCGCGACAACGTCAAACTCCTGGAGGCCCTGCAAGGTCTGCGCGATCTCGGCAACACCGTGATCGTCGTCGAACACGACGAGGACGCCATCCGCACCGCCGACTCTGTGCTCGAAATCGGCCCCGGCGCCGGCATTCACGGCGGCAACATCATCGCCGAAGGCACCGTCGACGACATCATCGCCGCGCCTGCGTCATGGACCGGCAAATACATGTCCGGCGAGCTCACCGTGCCGGTGCCGGAGCGCAAACCGCGCAACCTGCGCCGTCAGCTCAAGATCGTGAACGCACGCGGCAACAATCTCAAGAACGTCACCACCGAAATCCCGCTCGGCCTGTTTACCTGCATCACCGGCGTCTCCGGCGGCGGCAAGTCGACGCTCTTGATCGACACGCTGTACAATTCGGTGGCGCGCAAGCTCAATGGCGCCTCGCTGGCCGCCGCGCCGCACGACCGCATCGAGGGCCTCGAGCACATCGACAAGATCATCGACATCGACCAGTCGCCGATCGGCCGCACGCCGCGCTCGAACCCGGCGACCTATACCGGCGCGTTCACGCCGATCC
>JAATGK010000407.1 GCA_015654715.1 Alphaproteobacteria bacterium | reverse complement strand
TGTGCTGGCGGCGCTGCTGTTCGTGGCGGCGGGCGTGGCGGTCGTGATTGCGCGCAAGTCGGCGCCGTCGGGTGTGCCGCCCGCACCGCTCGGCATTGTGGCTCTGTTCCGCATCTCGCCCGCTGGGGCTGCGGCCACCGTGCTGTCAGGCTGCTGCTGGGCGATCCTGTTCGCCTTCGGACCGGTCTATGCCAAACGCATCGGACTTAACGGCGCCGGCGTCGGCCTGTTCATGGGATTGACCGTAGCGGCGGGCGGTCTCGTCCAAGTGCCGGCCGGCTGGTTGTCCGATACGATCGGACGCCGTCCGGTGCTCGTCGCGATCTTCGGATCGGGATTGCTCGCGTCGGTACTCGGGCTGATCGCGCACGGCCCGGTGATGTCGCTTGTCGCCGTGGCCTTGGCGGGCGGCTGCGTCTTCCCCATCTATGCCATCGCGGCCGCGACGGTGAACGACGGCGTCTCGCAACAAAGCCGGGTGGCGGCGGCGTCGGGTCTGGTGCTGCTGTTCGGGATCGGATCGATCTTCGGCCCGCTCGCCTGCGGCTGGGTGATGGCGGCGGCCGGCCCGGACGGCTTCTACGGTCTCATCGCGGCGACCATGGCGGCCGGGATCGCCGTGACGGCGCGGTCGCGTACGCGCTGACCGGCTATTGCTGTGAAGCCTTGGCGAGAGTCTTGACGACGCGGGCTTCGAGTTCTTCGGCCAGCACCAGCGCGGTTCGGTTGGAGATGTCCTTGATCCGTTCGCGGTGGATCACGGCGATCGCATCGACATGCGCCGCCACCAGCGGCAAGGGCGAAGCGCGCCAAGACGTCATGCCGTCCATCAGCTTGGCCAGCGAGGCGGCGACGCGGGCGATCAAGGGATATTCGAACGTTGTCGCTTGGCCCTTGAGATCGTGCGCGGCGCGGAACAGATAGCCGGCGTTGTCGGCGGTCGGGGACTTGGCAAAGACGGAGAAGGCATTTGCCAGTGCCTCGATGTCCTTGGCGAGCCAGCCGGAGAATTCCTGGCGCAGATTGTCCATCGCCATTTCGGCGCGCTTCAACACTGCCGGATCGAGCATGACCTTGCCGCTGGCGGAGCCCACCTTGGCCCTCAGGGTGTTCGGCGGGATGATCACTTCAGCTTTGTTATCGCGGGTCGCCATGGCGCTCCTGCCTTCTTCTTTCGCTCAGTCGATGGGTGTGAGTTCGCTCGCCCGGCGTTCCGGCCCGGTGTAGACCGTTACCGAGCGGCGCCGGCGGCATGGGCCGAAATAGTATTTGGTACGGATGAATGGCCGCGGGTGTTCGATCACATTTATTAGCCGCGAAAGGATTGCCTTCACCGACACCGGCTTGGCGAGGAATTCGTTGACGCCGGCATCGCGCGCCTGACGCACGTGATCGACGTGGGTATGGCCGGTGAGCATGATGACGGGCACGAACACGTTGGGCGAGCGCGGCGAGTTGCGCAGCAGCCGGACGAATTCGAGACCGGTCATGCCGGACATCTGCCAGTCGAGAATGATGACGTCGGGATTGGATTCTCGTAAGTGCGCCCACGCGTGTTCGCCATCGGGCGCTTCGAAGAGATCGCGGACGCCGACAGCCTGTAGCACGGCGACGATCAGCTTGCGCATATGCTGATTGTCGTCGACCACAAGGACGCGCAGTTTGTCGAAGCGAAGACCGTCCATGTACCCCCGCCCGTGTTCCGGGCCCGAGGTAAGAGCTTACTTAACGGGGCTTAATGTTCGATGAAGCGCATCGGTATCAATCGAGGAACTGCTCGGTAAGGATTCGTTCATCGAGGTTGCGGCCAGCTTCGTAGAGCATGACCATGGCCACTGTAAGGTCTTCGCCGACATCGACCGCCATGATATCGCGGACTTCGAGTCCGTCCGCCACCGCACTGACGGGGCGCTTCTCGACTTCGAGGGCTTCGAAGCGGACTTTGGCGCGATGCGGCAACAACGCGCCGTGCCAACGCCGCGGCCGGAACGCGCTGATCGGGGTGAGCGCGAGCAGGGCAGAATCGATCGGCAGGATTGGTCCGTGCGCGGAGAGATTGTAGGCGGTCGAACCGACCGGGGTCGATACCAGGGCGCCGTCGCAGATCAGTTCGGAAATGCGCACCTTGCCGTCGACCAGAATGCGCAGCTTGGTGGCCTGCCGCGTCTGGCGCAGCAGCGAAACCTCATTGAAGGCGAGGCCGTCGACACAACTGTCGGCGGTGGTGGCGCGCATGCGCAGGGGATTGATCACGGCCCGCTCGGCTTTCGCCAGGCGCTCCGGCAGCTCGGCCTCGTTGTACTCGTTCATCAGGAAGCCGACGCTGCCCAGATTCATGCCGTAGATCGGTTTGTCTTTCCCGAGGAAGGAATGCAGGGTTTGCAGCATGAAACCGTCGCCGCCGAGCGCGATGACCACCTCGGCGTCTTCCGGCCCGCTGTCGTCGTATTGCTGGCGCAGATTGGTGAGGGCGGATTGGGCCTCCGGTCCCGGCGTGGCCACGAAGTGCAAGCGCATGTTCAGCCCCCCGTCATCGACATCGGGCGCCTAACGGCCGGTTCGGCATGGCGACGGTCGATCATGAAGTCGTGGCCTTTCGGTTTGCGCGCGATCGCGGCCGCAATCGCTTCGTCCAGCATTGTGTCGTCGCGGGCTGCGCGCAAGGGCGCACGCAAATCCGCCGCATCCTCCTGGCCAAGGCACATATACAACGTGCCGGTGCAAGTGACCCGCACCCGGTTGCAACTTTCGCAGAAATTATGGGTCAGCGGCGTGATGAATCCAAGAAGACCGCCGGTCTCGCGCACCCGGACGTAACGGGCGGGGCCGCCGGTCCGGTGTTCGGTGTCCTCAAAGGTGAATTTCTGCGCCAGCCGGGCGCGAACCACCGACAGCGGCAGATATTGCGCGATGCGGTCGGCATCGCTGCCGCCCATCGGCATGGTCTCGATCAGGGTGAGGCCGATGCCGCGGCCGTGGGTCCAGGCGATCAGCCGCTCGTATTCTTCGTCGTTGAAGTTTTTGAGGGCGACGGTGTTGATCTTGACCTTCAGCCCGGCGGATTGGGCGGCGTCGATCCCGGCGAGAACGGCGGCAAGGTCGCCCCAGCGGGTGATGGTGCGGAATTTTTCGGGATCGAGGGTGTCGAGTGAAACATTGACGCGCTTGACGCCGGCGGCGGCGAGGCTGGCCGCGTGATGCGTAAGCTGGCTGCCATTGGTGGTGAGCGTCAGCTCGTTCAGCCCGCCGCCGTCGAGACGCTGCCCCAGGCGCTCGAACAGCGTGATGACACCGCGCCGGACCAGCGGCTCGCCGCCGGTAATCCGGATGCGGTTGACGCCGTGGCGGATAAAGGCGGCGCAGAGGCGCTCGATCTCTTCCAGGGTCAGGATTTCGGTCTTCGGCAAAAAGGTCGGATTTTCCGCCATGCAATAGACGCAGCGAAAGTCGCAGCGGTCGGTCACCGAAACGCGCAAGTAGCTGATGGCGCGGCCAAAAGGGTCAATCATAGAACGACCCTAAAGCGCTTTCAGGAAAAGTGGAATCCGGTTTTCCGTCCCGATGCGTGATAAATCGAGAACCAGAAACGGAACTTTTTAGCCCTTGTCCGCCAAAGCCTGCAGTTCCTCGAGCGCCGCCACTTTGGTGTAGGTCGCGAAGGTGCCGTCGACGATTTGCAGGTCGGCTGCCGTAAGGACGAGTTTCAACAGGCGGGCTTGGCGCGACAGTTTGAAGACCGTGGCGAAGACGCAGCGGTCGATACCGACGGCGCGGCAGGCCAGGGCCACCGGTTTGGGACCGCGCTCGTAAAGGTCCCGGCGTACTTCGTCCAACGGCAGGTTCAGCAGTTTGGCGAAGGCGAGGTCGAACAGGTCGATCTGGCCTTGGTGCAGAACTCTGAGAAGGAACCCGGCCTTGAGCTGGCCGGCGGCCGACAGCTTTTCCACCAGTTTGTGGGCGCTCTCGGCGGGCGTCGGCCGCAAGGGGGCGGGCTCGCTTTGGAGCGTGTGCTCGGCCGAAGCCATCGCGGCGTCGAGCTTGGCGTGTTCGATTGGATAGTTGTGTACGATGTAGATCTTCAGAGCGTCGGAAACCCAGCCGCACATCTTGCTGGCCAGCACTGGCGGCAAATCCGGGCGTTGCGTAATGGGTTCCTGCAAGCGGGCGAACTTGCGCGACTTGTCGACCAGAACTTCATAGGTGGTGCCGGAAATCCGCGCCGTGGTGTTGCGGACCAAGGTCTCCAGAACGGTTTCGGCTTCGCTCTTGGCGAGCGCGGCCGTGACGGTGTCGCCGATATGGGGGCGGGCGGCCACGGCTTCCTGGTGACTGACGTCGCTTTCGGCGATCAGCCGCAGCATGTCCTCGTCGGTGAGCAGCGGGTTGCGCAGGATGACGGGGCGGGCAACTTCGATGGTGTCGTCGGCGAGCAGCAGGATGAGATCGTTGGGCGCCGACGTATCTTCCGCCAGCCGTTCGGCGAGGGCGATCCGGATCGCCATTTCAACATCGCGGGTGAGGCGCTGCAGGATGTCCCGCATCAGGCCTCTTTCGCGGTCGTTCAGATGATTGCCTTGGACGCGATAGAGAGACGCCACGGCGAGATAGATTTCCTCGCGGGTGGTGTCCTGCGGGTTCGCGGCGAGCTGCGCCAAGCGGCCCATATCGCTCATATCTCTGGCTGTCAGTCCCAAGTCTCTGGCCCCCTCGCAACCGCCTGACGGCGAGCAGTCAGCAGTAGCAAACTGACGTTAACAGCGTGTTAATCTAACCCAGTTGGAAACCAACACGAGTCGTTAACATGGGCGCTCAATTTCTATTGGTCATCGACCAGGGCACCACTTCGACGCGAGCGGTATTGTTCGATTCCACAGGCGTTCCTCAAGCGTTCCATGCCGTCGATCTCAGCCAGTACTATCCCGCCAACGGCTGGGTCGAGCACGATCCGGAGGAAATCTGGCAGGCAACGCTGACCTGCTGCCGTGCGGTTCTCAGCGGCGTTGCTGCGGCCGATGTTTCGGGCCTCGGGATCGCCAACCAGCGCGAGACCACACTGGTTTGGGATAAACGGACCGGCACGGCGATTCACAACGCCATCGTCTGGCAAGACCGCCGCACTGCCGAGCGCTGCCGGGCGCTGCAGAGGGCCGGGCTTGAGGCTGACATCACCAGCCGCACCGGATTGCTTGTCGATCCTTATTTCTCGGCCACCAAGCTGGAATGGCTGCTGGACAATGTCGACGGCGCCCGGGCGCGGGCGGAAGCCGGCGAACTCGCCTTCGGCACGATCGATAGCTGGCTCTTGTGGCGCCTCACGGCGGGGGCGGTTCACGCCACCGATGCCACCAATGCCTCGCGTACCATGCTGTTGAATCTGAAGTCGCTGGCGTGGGACCAGAATCTTCTGACCCTGTTCAACATCCCGCGCGCGATGCTGCCGGAGGTTCGCGACAGCGCCGGTCTGTTTGGTCACACCAGTGCGGCGTTGTTCGGCGCGCCGATTGCGATCCTCGGCGTCGCGGGCGACCAGCAAGCGGCCGCCATCGGGCAGGCGTGTTTCGAGCCGGGCGACGTCAAGTCGACTTTCGGCACCGGTTGCTTTGCCCTGGTTCACACCGGCGATGTGCCGCCGGTATCCCGCAACCGGCTGCTCGCGACGTGTGCGTCACGGCTCGAGGGCAAGCCGCAGTATGCGGTGGAAGGCAGCATTTTTGTCGCTGGGGCGGTGGTGCAATGGTTGCGCGATGGTTTGGGTATCATCGGACAATCGGGCGAAATCGAAAGTTTGGTGCAGCGGGCTGGTGAGGCCGAAGGGCTGTACTTCGTGCCGGCGTTCACCGGTCTCGGGGCGCCGTATTGGGATCCCGATGCGCGCGGCGCCATTTTTGGTCTGACCCGAGATGCCGGTGCGGCGGAAATCGCCCGGGCGGCGCTCGATGCGGTGTGTTTCGAAACCCGCGACCTTCTCGAAGCGATGGCCAAGGACATGGCGGCGGCGAAGATCGGCGCCCCCAAAGCGCTGAAGGTCGATGGCGGCATGGTGCGTAACGACTGGTTCTGCCAGCGGCTCGCCGACCTGACCGGCTTGCCAGTCGAGCGGCCGCAAGTTTTCGAGACCACGGCCTTGGGGGCGGCCTATCTCGTCGGCCTCGCGGCAGGCGTTTTCCGCGACACCGCCGACATTGCCCACCACTGGCACCTCGACCGCCGCTTCGTACCCGCGCTGGCGCCGTCGCGCCGCGATTTCTTGTATCGAGGATGGACCGAGGCCGTCGCTCGTGTGCGCAGCGTGTGAAGCGCGTCGCGTCTTAATTCGTACAGGCTTGGTTCTGGGACAAGGTGTCCGCCGTTAATGAATGCAACTAAGGGTACGTGGTGCGGCCCCCCGCCGCCTACACGTAATTGGTGCGTTCTGGCGGGGGGGTCCTTTAACGCGCGGTTTTCGGCCGACCGGACAGGCGCCCGCCGTTGCGTTTCCGGTTCGTCGCATTTCCGCATGTCGAGAGAGCCGTCTCGGACTAAGGGGGCTGGTCTTGAGCGCGCAGGGTGCTCTGCAGCGCCGGAGCATACGCTATCGACCGCGGCCGAATCTGGTCGCTGCGGCTGATACGGCGGCATTGCTGCATCGCGCGACGCTCAGCTTGGCGGAAGAGCGTCCGCACCTGTCGGCCCGGCAGGTCGTGACGCGTAGTCAGACCATTTTCTTCGGCGGGCTCGCGGCCGCTGTCGTTGCAGCGTTTATTGTATGGCCTGCGCCCGCTGCCGACATCGTCGTGGCGGGGATGTCGATCGGGTTTGTTGCCAGTCTGTTGGCGCGATGCGGTCTTGCGGTTGTCGGCAGACAGCCTCGCTCCGATGCCGTGCTGGGGCGGGACGAACCGCTGCCGGTCTACACCATCCTGGTTCCGGTCTATCGCGAAGCGGGCATGATCGCTGCGATGGCGCGGTCGCTCGCCGCACTCGATTATCCCGCCGACAAGCTCGATATCTGGCTGGTGGTCGAGGCGGACGACGAGGCGACCCACGCCGCGGTGGTGGCAGCAGGCCTTAAGGCCATCACGGTGCCGTTGGGATTGCCGCGCACCAAGCCCAAGGCCTGCAATTACGCCCTGCCATTTGCGCGCGGCGAGTTCGTGGTCGTCTATGACGCCGAGGACCGCCCCGAACCCGATCAGTTGCGCAAAGCCGTGGCGGCGTTTCGCAGCAATCCTGGAACGTCCTGTTTCCAGGCGCGACTTGTGATCGATCCGGCGCCGGCCTGGGTCGCGCAAATATTCGCCATCGACTACGACCTGTGGTTCCGCACGCTGTTGCCGGGGTTGGCGCGTCTCAATGCGCCGATCCCGCTCGGCGGCACCTCGAACCACTTCCGCACGCGGGCGCTGATTGAGGCGGGCGCCTGGGACCCGTTCAATGTGACCGAGGATGCTGATCTCGGCCTGCGTCTGGCACGGCTCGGCCATCGCGTCGCAATTCTGGATTCAGCGACCTTCGAAGAGGCGCCCGAGAAGATCGGCACCTGGGTGCGCCAGCGAACCCGCTGGATGAAAGGCCATATGCAGACCCTTCTGGTGCACACCCGCAATCCCAAGGCCCTGATATGCGAGATCGGTCCCTGCGGATTGATTTGGATGTTGGCGTTCTTGGGGGGCGCGGTGTGGTCAGCGCTGGTCAATCCCTTGATGTGGCTGTTCTGTATCGCCGGTACGCTGTTCAGCGATGGCGGCGGAACGCTCGCTCTGGTGGCCGGTATTTCCGGAGCGACATTGCTGGGCGCCAACGTGCTTCTCGCCGCTCTGGCGATGGTCGAAGGCGGAAGCCGCCGGCGTGGGCTGGAAACGGCGATTGTACTGACTTTTCCGCTCTATTGGCTGCTCATTTCGGCGGCAGCCTATCGCGCGCTGTGGCAGCTCTTGTGCGATCCGTTCCTCTGGGAAAAGACCCCGCACGGAGCGGCAAAACGGTGATGCGTACGGGTGCCGTCATCGGGCTCGTGCTGCTGCTGCTTGCGGACGGTGCGCACGGCGGGGCGTGGACGCTCGATCGCCACCAGCTTGCGATCTTCGCCGGTACCACGGCGAGCACGGCGTCGCAGCGCTACGGCGATGACACCCCTTCGAAACCCATCGTCTTCAACAAGCTTCTGATCCAGGATCGGATGGAATATGGGTTGACTGACAGCGTGACGGTTTGTGCCGTACCGGAATATGTGCTGGCGCAATCGGACATGAACGGCACCGGCGCCGCGACTGTCCATTCGGCCTCGCTCGAAGCGGGCTTGCGCATCCTGTTGTTGACCAATCCCGGAATGCTGTCGGTCCAGCTCTCGGGCAAATCGGCGGGCGCCTTCGACATGTCGGTATCGTCGAGCGGCGAGCCGGGGCGGCAGTTCGAGGCGAGGCTGCTGTGGGGCCGCAGCTTCAAGCTGTTGCGGCGCGATGCGTTCGTCGACGTCGAAGTGGCGCAGCGCTGGATCGCGCGCCCGCGCCCTGACGAAATCGTCTTTGAGGCCACCGCAGGTTGGCGCCTAACGCCGCGCAACCTCGTGCTGGTCCAAAGCTTCAATTTTACGACCGTCGGCGCGATCAAACCGCCGTATCAGCCGTATGGCCTCGCCAAACTCCAGTTCTCTCTGGTCCATCGCCTGTCGCGGCGCTGGTCGCTGCAAAGCGGCTATTTCTTCTCGCTCAGCGGCCGCAACATCGTCAAAGAAACCGGCGTCATCACCACGATCTGGTTCCAGACGTGAAGCCCCATGCCAGGTTGCCAACGCGCCCGCCAGTTTTTACCCTGACGTCAAACGTCTGACCCATCGAGGACGATATGGCGAAGTTCGGGGCGCTGACGCTGGACGGTAGCGACGTTGCGGCGCTGAACGAGATTGTGCGCTTCCTGGCGCTCGACGATGTTTCGCCGGTCGAATGTGCCGGTGGACCGGTCGCGTGCGATCTGGTCGTCTATGCCGGCAACGCGATGCTATGGACCTTCGAAGGCGCCGCCCGGCGCGCTGCGGCAGCCGGTACGCCGCTGCTCGTCGCGGGCGGCATCGGTCACCAGACGCCATTGTTGCGAGCGGCGGTCGCGGCGCACGCGCAGTATTGCGAGATCGCCGTTGAAGGGCGGCCGGAAGCCCGCATCCTGGCGGACATCGCGAGCCGGTGGTGGGGATTGCCGCCTGAGCGTCTTCTGATCGAAGACCGCTCGCGCAATAGCGGCGAGAATGCCGCGTTCAGCCGCGCGCTTTTGCGGCAAACGCCACTCCGTCCGCAAAAGATTTTGCTGGTCCAGGACCCGCTGATGCAACGGCGGACCTTTGCGACCTTCAGCAAAGTGTGGCAGGGCGAGAAGGCGGTGACGTTCCTCAATTGGCCGGTGGTGGTTCCGAGCCTCGCGCTCAAAGACGGCGCAGTGCGGATCGTGGCGCCCGCCGGGCTGACGCTATGGTCGCCGGAGCAATTCGTGGCGCTGCTGCTAGGCGAGGTGCCACGCCTGCGTGATGACGCGAACGGCTATGGGCCACAGGGCCGTGATTTCATCGCTCACGTCGATGTGCCGCCAAACGTCGAAAGCGCCTTCCAC
>JAATGK010000050.1 GCA_015654715.1 Alphaproteobacteria bacterium | reverse complement strand
GCCGCTCGGCTATTCGTTCAATCTCGACGGCTCGATGATGTATTGCACCTTCGCGACGTTGTTCATCGCGCAGATCTACGGCATCGAACTGACGCTGGCGCAACAGGTTACGCTGCTGCTGTTGTTGATGGTGACGAGCAAAGGCATGGCGGGCGTGCCGCGCGCTTCTCTTGTCGTGATCTATGCCGCCTTGCCGCTGTTCCATTTGCCCGAGACCGGACTGCTTTATGTGCTGGCGGTCGACCACTTGCTCGACATGGGCCGCAGCGCCACCAACATCGTCGGCAACTCGGTGGCGACCGTCGCGGTGACACGCTGGGAACGGCAAGCACTGAAGAATCCCGTGTAACGGACGTTCCACCGCTTTCTGCCTGGACAGGTACGACGTATGCTGGGTTGCGGACGCAATGGGGGATGTCATGCGGCTGATCGCGATTTTGGCTGTTTTGCCGCTTTTGCTGGCGGCGAGCTTTGCCGCGCCTCCGGACGCGCCGGGGGCGGTGTGGCAGCAACTGAAGGCACCGGAACAGGCCGGTTGGTCGCAAGAAAACCTCACGGCGATAAAAGATTATGTCGAAGAGATTGGCTCGACCTCGGCGATGGTCGTCCAGCATGACGTCATCGTAGCGGCTTGGGGCGACGTCAGCCGGCGCTCCAATCTGCATTCGGCGCGCAAGAGCCTGCTCAATTCGCTGATCGGGATCGCGGTGGCGGACGGCAAGATCAATCTCGACGATACGCTGGCCAAACTGAACATCGACGACCTGCCGCCGTCGCTTACCGAGGCGGAGAAGCAGGCGACCGTGCGTGATCTGTTGGAGGCACGTTCGGGCGTCTATCACCCCGCTGCTTACGAGACCACCGGTATGCAGGAGAAACGCCCCGATCGCGGATCGCATCCGCCGGGCACGTTCTGGTATTACAACAACTGGGACTTCAACGCACTTGGCGCCATTTACGAGCATGCCTCGGGCCAGAGCATCTTCGCGGCCTTCGCCGACAAGATCGCGGGCCCCATCGGCATGCAGGATTTCAGTGCTCGCGACGGGCACTACGTGCGCAGCCCGGAGTCGCGGTATCCCGCCTATCTCTTCGACCTTAGCGCGCGCGATTTGGCGCGTTTCGCTCTGCTGTTCCTGCGCGGCGGTAATTGGAACGGCGTGCAGGTCGTGCCCGAAGCCTGGGTCAAGACCAGCACCCATCCCACTTCCGACACCTCCTCCGGCGGCTACGGCTATCTGTGGTGGACCGGTGACTCGCCCAGCGGGGAGCGCGGCGAAATTCGTTTCCCGAAGGGAAGTTTCTGGGCGGAAGGCCATCTCGGCCAATTTGCAGTGGTGGTGCCGGCGCTCGATCTGATCATCATCAACCGGGTCGACAGCCGCCTCACCAAACGCACGGTAAGCAAGAAAGAGATGGCCCATCTGGTGCATATGGTGGTTGCCGCCGCGCCGAAAGGTTAGCGCTGCGTCATTCGCCATCCACGGCGACGGGAAGCGGGTCCATCGCTGTTATACTAGCGAGCGCTATCTCCGGAACCCGTTGCCATGAAGAAATTGTCTGCCGCCCTTTGCACCGCTCTTTTGCTCGCGGCTTGCGCGCCGACGCCACAGCCGCCGCATTACCGCGCGGTCACGGAGACGGCGGCGCCGCTCGATGCCACTCCGGGCGATCTTGAGGTCCTCAATCGGATCAGTTGGGGGGCAAACACCACCAGCGCGCAAGTGCTGCGCAGCGAAGGCTTGCGGCGTTATCGGCGCGATCAGCTTCACCCAACTGAAAATGACGGTTTGCCCGCTGATGTTAGAGGCCTGATCGCGGCCATGGATATCAGCCGCAAGACGATCGTCGAGCGCAACGACGAAGCGCGCGATCTGCAAGCGGCGGCGCAACGCCTCAAAGGCACGCCCGAATTCGACGCAGCCCAGAAGGCCTATCAGCAAAAACTGAGCGATTGGGCGCGCGAAACGGCGACCCGCTCGTTGCTGCGCGATCTTTATTCCCGGAACCAGCTCCGGGAACAACTCGTTTGGTTCTGGATGAACCATTTCAATATCAGCCAGAACAAAGGCGACATCCGCGTCTTCCTCGCCGATTACGAAGAGCACGCCATCCGCCCGCATGTGCTGTGGCATTTTCGCGATCTGCTTGCCGCGACGGCGTTCCATCCGGCAATGCTGCAATACCTCGACAACGCCCAGAATGCCGCCGGACACATCAACGAGAATTATGCCCGCGAGATCATGGAACTTCACACCATGGGCGTCGGCTCCGGCTACAGCCAAAGCGACGTACAGGAATTGGCGAGGATATTGACCGGGCTTGGGGTCAACCGGACGGGCAAACCGCCGACAGTCCGCAAGAATCTGCGCGAGCAATATCGCGTCGATGGAGTGTTCGAGTTCAATCCCAATCGGCACGATTACGGCGATAAGCAGTTCCTGGGCACGACGATCAAGGGCGCCGGGCTGAAAGAAGTCGATGAAGCGCTGACGCTCCTGGCGCGGCAACCGGCGACGGCGCGTTTCATCAGTACCAAGCTGGCACAGTATTTCTGTTGCGACAGCCCGCCGGAAACCCTCGTCGCGGCGATGGCGAAAACCTTCGGCGCTACCGAGGGCGACATTGCGGCGGTGCTGGAGACGCTGTTTGCCGCGCCGGAATTTACCGCGTCGCTCGGGCAGAAGTCCAAGGACCCGGTGCATTACACCATTAGCGCGCTCCGGCTGGCGTATGGCGACACCGTGGTTCTCAACTGCCAGCCATTGCTCAATTGGCTGGATCGGGCGGGCGAGCCGCTTTACCGCCACGACACGCCGGACGGCTATCCCCTGACGGAAGCGGCGTGGTCGGGC
>JAATGK010000232.1 GCA_015654715.1 Alphaproteobacteria bacterium | reverse complement strand
GTTATGGCTGTTGGGCGCGACGATGATGACGGCGCCGTTATTCTTGCCCTTCTGGCCGATGCCCCAGGCGCGGCCGAGCTGATAGCCGTAATCGGCGATGTCGGTGCCGCCGAGATCTTTCACAGTGGCGACGACCACTTGATTGCCGGTCTGCTTTTCGTGCTCGGCGAGATAGGCGGTGAGCTTGTCCTTGGCCGGTTCGCTTAAGATTCCGGCATCATCGACGACGCGGCCGCTGAGCGGCGGAAACGACAGCGCCGCCTGGGCACCAACCGTCGCCAACAAGGCGAACAGCGCAGCAAAGAAAACGGCGGCGAGCGTACGAGGTCTGCGGAGATTCGACATTTGGGCTTAATGCCCTTTCCCGTCATGGCCGGGCTCGCTCGCCGCGGCGTAGCCGAAGGCGAAGCCGGGACCCGGGGCCATGACGCAGGTGGAACTAAAACGACACCGTCGGGGCGGACTGGTTCTTCTCGGTGGTGGTGAAGCTCGGATAGGGCTTCAGCTCCGGATAGAAGACATGTGCCGTCCAGCGCTCGGGAATGGTGCGCAGCATCGTATTGAACGCCTGCACTTCCTGAATGTAGTCGCGGCGCGCCACCGTGATGCGGTTCTCGGTGCCTTCGAGCTGCGCCTGCAGCGCGATGAAGTTCTGGTTCGACTTGAGGTCGGGATAATTCTCGCTGATCGCGAGCAAGCGGCCGAGGGCGCCGGACAGCCTCGCCTGACTGGCCTCATACTGCTTGAAGGCTTCCGGATCGGTCGCGACTTTTTCCGGCAGCACGGTCTGCGTCGCTTTTGCGCGCGCCTCGGTGACCGCCGTCAGCACCGACGATTCCTGCTTGGCATAGCCCTTCACGGTGTTGACCAGATTCGGCACCAGATCGGCGCGGCGCTGATACTGGTTCTGAACCTCGCTCCAGGCGGCTTTCACCTTTTCGTCCTGGGCCGGAATCTTGTTGATGCCGCAACCGGCAAGACCCACGCCCAGCGCCGCGACGACAGCAAGACGGGTAAAATTCTTCCAAAACGACATCGAATACCTCCCACGAAGCGCAATCGGAAAAAGAGTGAAGCAGTTTTCCGGCAAATTGCGCGCCAGACCAAGATCTCCCCCCTATGCACCGAGCTAATCGAAGGGGCTCCCACTTAATACAAAAAATTGCCGGAGCGGGGGGCCGCTCCGGCAATTCTGCTTGGGATCGCTCGCGTGGTTGGGGCGCGAGCCGAGCCGGGCGGCGGGGGAGCTACCCAGCTCTTGCGGCGGGAGATACCGCCGCCGGCATGTCCTTGGGGGGAAGGACTGCCGTGCACTCTAGATAGGTGCGACTAGGGCGGTTTCAAGAAAAAATGCAGGGCGCCGAGGCGCGATGCCGCCGTCTTTCGAAACGACCATTTGGCGGGCAAAATCCCGCTCAATCTGCCGCGAATGTGCGGCAAATGGGCGCCTCAGCGGCGGCCGTTCAGTAGTGCCATTCCTTGGCTTCGTGCACCAGAAAATCGCGGAATGCCGCCACCCGCTTGGATTGCCGCAAGGAATCCGCATACACCAAATGCACGTCGAAAGTCGGACCCGGAACCTCGGGCAAAATGCGGATGAGCTGCGGGTAAAGGGTGGCGACGTAATCGGGAACGGAAACCACGCCCAAGCCCGCCAGGGCGGCGTTGAGCACGCCCGTCACGTTGTTGACCCGGATGAGACGGCCTTTGCCAGGACCACGCCCGGCGCGTTTACACTGATCGACCAGCCAGTTGATGTCGCGCACTTCGGCCGGCGCGGTTTCGCCATAGGATATGACGGTGTGGTCGATGAGGTCTTCGCAGCGCAGCGGCGTGCCATTGGCGTCGAGATAAGATTGCGTTGCGTAAACATGATAGTGAACCGTGAACAGCTTGCGCTGGATCAGATCGGCTTGCACCGGTGCGCGCATGCGAATGGCGACGTCGGCCTCGCGCTGCGACAAGTCGAGTTCGCGATCTTCCAGCATCAGATGCACTTCCAGCTCCGGGCATTCCTTGAGGAGATTGCCGAGCCGCGGAATCAGCCAATAAGAGCCGATGCCGTGGGTGGAAGTCACTTTCAGCGAGCCGTGCGGCGCATCATGGACGTTTTTCAGCGTCTCTTCGGCCTGGGCCAGACGCGCCAACACGTCGGAATCCGCGGCGTACAGCATCTCGCCTTCGTCGGTGAGGGTCAGACCGCGGGCGTGGCGCTGGAACAGCGGGGTGTTGATCTCTTCCTCAAGCGCGCTGATCT
>JAATGK010000502.1 GCA_015654715.1 Alphaproteobacteria bacterium | reverse complement strand
TTGCCCTGCGCGACGCGTTCTTCCGGCGTCTCGAGACCATGGTCGATAGCGTTGCGGAGCATGTGGGTCAGCGGCTCGCCGAGACGTTCGATGACGGCCTTGTCGACTTCGGTCGCCTCGCCTTCGATTTCCAGGCGGACTTCCTTGCCGGCCTGAGCTGCAGTTTCACGCACCAGACGCGGCATGCGCTGGAACACCGATTTCACCGGCTGGGTACGGATCGCCATTACGGCTTCTTGCAGATCGCGGAGCAGATGCTCAAGCTCGCCCAAGCCAGCACTGACGTTCTGGCCTTGCTGTGTATTGTCGAGCAGACGCTGGCTCAGCATCGCCTGGGTGATGACCAGTTCGCCGACGAGATTGACCAGACGATCGACTTTGTCGAGGTCGACGCGGATGGTCTGCTTGACGACATCGACAGCCGCCGGAGCCGCCGCTTGCGTGGCAACCGGGGACGCAGGTTTCTTGTCTTCGGGTTCCACCTCGGCAATAGGCGGCGCGGCCGGAGCCGGTTCGTCATCATCAAGCGACGGCAGGCCCGGCGCGGAAATCGCGGGCAAGGCCGGAGCCGATACTTCTTCGGTGATCTCGAGCTCGCAATCGCCCGAGACAAATTCAAAAACTTCTTCGACCTTGCTGCGATCGGGACAATCGCGCAGCACCACGTCCCAAGCGAAATAGGCTTGGTCGGGTTCCATCGACGTCAGATCGGGAAGCGCGGACAAATCGGCCGTGACTTCGATCGGCCCCAGCATGCCAAGCTCGCGCATCAACAGATACGGCTCGTTGGCTTTGGCATAAAGGCCGGCGTGCGGCGCAAAACGGATGTGCCAGACCGGCGTCGCGGGCGCTGCAGGCTCGTCATCGCCGATATCGATCATGATCGGTGAGAAGGCGAGATTTTCGAACTCGGCCGGCGCCGGGGCGCCGCTATCTTCGGGATCAGCACCGGTGAGGCGCGCCAACTCGGTCTTGACCTCGGCATCGTCGACGCCGCCGGTGCCATTGCGGGCAGCTTTCACATGATCCGACAGCTTGTCGCCAGCACGCAGCAACACCTTCACGACATCAGGAGTCGGATTGAGTTTGCCCGAACGGATGAGGTCCATTGCGGTTTCGAAAACGTGGGAGAACCCCACCAGAATAGTGAAGCCGAAAGCACCCGCGCCGCCCTTGATCGAATGCACGGCGCGGAACACGGCATTGATCATCTCGGAGTCGGCCTCGCCATTCTCCATGGCAATAAGGCCTTCCTCCATCGCCAAGAGCAGCTCATCGCACTCCTGGTAGAAGGTTTGTTTAATGGCTTCCATCGGATCCATTGTTGAATGTCCTATGGAGCTATGGAGAAACCCTGCGGATCGCAGCGAGGAGTTTGTCGGGATCGAACGGTTTCACGATCCAGCCGGTTGCACCGGCATCGCGTGCCCGCATCTTCTTGGCCGGCTCGCTCTCCGTGGTGAGAACGAGGATCGGCGTCACCCTGTTCGCCGAACCGCGGCGGACATGTTCGATGAAGCCGTAGCCATCCATTCGCGGCATGTTGATGTCCGTGATGATCACGTCCACCAATCCGGCCTTCTCGAGGACTTCAACCCCGTGAACGCCGTCGTCGGCCTGAATGACCGTGTGACCTGCACCGCTCAGTGCCAGGCGCAGCATATCGCGCATCGTGCGCGAGTCGTCGACCGTAAGGATCGTCTTGCCCATGTTACTTGCTCAGCTCTAGTGCGTTCATTAATCCGAGTACCGAGGCGGTTTCCCGGACGGCTTGCGAAGGATTGCTGATCGTGAGCGCCGCTCCCCCCGCTTTCGCGAAGGATGTGACGCCGGCGACAAGCACCTGCAGACACGGCGACGAAATTCGCTGCACCGCCGACGCGTCGACGGTCAGTCCGATTCCAGACGTCAATGCCTGTTCAATACGTTGTTTCAACGGCCCCGCTTCCGTGAGATCCGCGACGGCGGGTAGTATCATGCTATCGCTCATGCTTTCCCCTGCCTCTGCCATCACCAAGTTTCTCCGCTAATCGTCAAGATTTCGTCCCATCCCTGGTATCAAACATAACCGGCACGCAACCGTCCTTGCGCCGTTCCGGCCGAAATCCCGTAATGGTCTAGCTGACCGACGGTAAACAATCCCACCCAGCCCGAGAGCATTCGGCAAAAAGAGCCTGCGCCATTTGCAATACCAAGCTGTTAACTTCGCCTGCTACAATCGTTTCCGATTTCTTAACAGCGGCACCGGCGAACCTATCAAGCGTGGAACCGCGGTCGTTCATGAGTTGTGCACAGCCTCCGGAATTCCATCCAATTGCCGGGCCTCGCCTCGGTCTTCTCGACCGCACGGCGGCCCCGTTCTACGACGGCGAACGAACGACTCGCACGCCCGATTTTTCCGTAAATAAAAGCCGCGTGTCGGCGCCTCCGTTGCAGGGACGAAACTGCTCCGTATGTGATTTACAATCCGTGTAAAGAAGAGCCGATCGATTGCATTTTTTGATGCAAATTTTTCCTATTCGATCAACCGTAACCACCGTGCAGCCAGCGCAATACCGCCGATGTCGCGACGCACGCGGATCAATGCGGTTAACAGGATAATGAACTTCACGCCGTCTGTGCGTGTGCTGCCCCAAATTACGCGTGAAAGTACTGATGTGGCGAAACGCATCAACAGCCACACCGATAGGAGCCGAATTAACCAAGAGCCACCTAGCCTCGCGCGCATACCGATGGGCCGCATTCGCGGCGATCGCAGCGAGGACATATCGATGAAGACCGTTACTAAACTTCTTGCCGCGGCGTTTCTCGCTGGCAGTTCAACTTCAGCTTTGGCGGCAACGCCCGATACCCGGCTACAGGCTCTCCAAGATCAAATCAGCGCCCTCAGCAAACAGGTCAACGACCTTAAAGCCGATACGCAGAAACAGGAAAGCTCGCTCAAGCAGCAGCAGGATGACGCCAAGGCGCGCGACGTCGAAGCGAAGAAGCAGATCGTGGCCGCTGCCAAACCCGGCATCGCCAACGGTCGTCTCAGTGTGACGTCGGGCGACGGCGCCTTCAGTGCCAATTTGCGCGGGCTTTTGCAGGTCGACACCGGCTACTACAGCCAAGGCGGCGGTTCGAAGAACCTGCCGAGCGCCTATGGTCCCGATCTGTCGAGCGGCATCAATCTACGCCGCGTCTTCCTTGGCGTGCAGGGCAAGGTGTTCTCCGACTGGTCGTATTATTTCCTCTATGACTTCGGCGGCGCCGCGACCGAAACGCAGGGCCACATCATGTACGCCTATCTGCAGTATGACGGATTGGGACCGTTTGCCGTGCGCGTCGGCGCGTATGCTCCACCAATCAACATTGAGGACTCGACTCCGTCTTCCGATCTGATGTTCTTCGAACGCAATTCGCCTTCCAACATGCAACGTAACATCGCAGGCTCTGAAGGCCGCGACGCCATCACGGTACTGTATACCGGCGAACGGCTGTTCGGCGCGGTGTCATTGACTGGCAACAAGATCCAAGACGGCGCCAAGGCGTTGCAGGTCGGATCCACCACTCCGGCGGCGAACTACGACGAACAAGCCGCGGTCGCGACCCGCTTCTCCTATATGCCGGTATCGACCAACGATGCGCACTGGATCGTCGGCGTCAACGGACTGCACGTCTTCAAGCTGCCCGATCTCACCCAAGCCGGCACCGCCAATCTGTCGACCACGCCGGGTGCAACCGCGAGAAGCAGCTATACGCTATCCGATTATCCCGAGTTCACGGTGGACTCCAACGGCACCCAGCTCGTCTCGACCGGCGCGATGGCGGCGGGTCATGTGACGAGTTGGGGTGTCGAGACCGCCGGCAATTACCAGAACGTCTACGGCCAAGCGGGTTACACCAGCTATTCCGTGACGCGCTCGCCGATGGCCTATGGCGTATACGCGGCGGCCAGCGGCACGCCAGCAACCCAAGTCGTGCACCCGTCGAACGACAGCTTCTACGGCTGGTATATGCAGGGAAGCTGGATCATTACCGGCGAGAGCCGCCCCTATAGCGCCGCGACGGCCACGTTCGGCGCACCGAAACCAGCGAAGAACTTCTCGATCAAAGACGGCACTTGGGGCGCCTTCGAAATCGTAGCGCGCTATAGCGATCTCAATCTCAACAGCCACAAAAACGACCCGAGCAGCCTTATCACCGGCTGGACCAACACCGCCAAGACCTACACCTTCTTCAATACGGTGCGCGGCGGTGACCAGAGGATCGTGACCGCGGGCCTCAACTGGTACCTCAACCCGGCAGTGCGGATAGCCGTCGACTATCAGTACATTGACGTGTCACGGCTGCAGTCGCAGACGACCCCGGCAACAGCGACCACGGGCTCATCCGCCACGTTACCGACACTCAAGGGCGGACAGAAACTGAGCACCATCGGACTGCGCTTCCAGCTTTCGATTTAGACGCCAAGACCTGAAAGAAGCCCTTCGACCAAGGGGCGATAGGCGCCGCCGAACAGGCGCAAGTGAACTAGAGCCGGCCACAGGCGGTAGATGTCAATCCGCTCCCTGTGGCCGGTTTCCAATTTTCCATACGACGCAAAAAACGCCGCCGCGGGATGGTCGAACATCTCGAGCATGGCGATGTCGACCTCGCCGTGGCCGTAATAACTGGCCGGATCGATCAGAGCGCTGACCTTCCCGTTCGCCACCATCACATTGCCGCCCCACAAATCGCCATGCAGCAGCGACGGCTCCGGCGCGCGCGGCAGACGGTTGCCGAGATCGGCCGCCAATTGTTCGAGACGGCGGGCCAGCTCGACGCTGACGAATTCGGCGTTGTTGAGAAGGCGATGCTCGGCCCAAAACGCCGGCCAATCTTCCGACCACGTATTGACGATGGCAACGGAGCCGAAGGCGTAATCGACGTCCCAGCCGTAGCGCGAGCCGTGGGCCGCATGTAGAGTTTTGAGCACCCTGCCGAGGTCGTCCCAAGCAGCCGAGACGCTGCCCGCATCTTTCACCAGCGCCAGCACCAGAACCTCGTCATCGGCCGCCAGCACGTTCGGCGCGGGCACTCCGGCAGCGCGGATGGTACCAAGCATCGCCGCTTCGGCACGCGGGTTTGGGCCGGTCTTGACGATCGCTTGCCGTCCATCGGTGAGACGGAGGCAGACGAGCTGCGACAACGAACCGCCGCCCATGCCGGTCACGTCCTGCAATGTGCCGCCGAGAAGTGCCGCGCCGCGCTTGCCGAGATCTTTCATAGCAGCGCCAGTTCGGCCGCCAGCGCCTTGGCCCCAGCGGTGACGTCGTTCCAGGTGACGTCGAAGTCGGACATGTCGCCATACCAGGGATCGGACACCGCCTCGCCGGCCCGTTCCGGCACATGATCGAGCAACAGACTGAGATCGGCGGTGCCGTCGTGCGGGTGCAATCGCTGCAGATCGGCGAGATTCTCGAAATCGAGGCCAATAATGTGGGTGAAGCGGCGGAAATCGCCCACCGTCACCTTTCGCGCGCGATAGCTGGAAATGTCGATGCCGTGTTTGCGGGCGGTGGCAATGGCGCGGTGGTCGGGCGGCTCCCCGGCATGCCAACCGCCGGTGCCGGCGGAATCGATCTCGATATCGAGACCGATCCGTTTCGCCTCCTCGCGGAATGCGGCTTCGGCCAGCGGCGAACGGCAGATATTGCCCAAACAAACGAACAAAACGGATGGCTTCGGCATATTTTCGCGGCGTTTGAAATCCGATCTGTCATTACGCGATTGGCGACAAATTCGCAACGATACCGCCGGGATGGCCGGGGCATGACGGACAAGTCAATACTCGAACTGATACGACAAGCCGAGGCTGTCGCCGTTGTCTTGCACCGGCTGCGTGGTCGTGACGACGGCGCGCGCGCCGGTGCTCACCTGGGCCTGAGCTTTCAGGTGTTTGGTAAGATCGACCTGTACCAACGCCCTGGTACCGCCGGACAAATCCTGGCGGGCGCCGACGTAGACGTTATGCAACACATACTTTCCGACTTCGATGGTGGTCGAGCTGGCGCCGTTGCTGTCGGTCTGCGTGGAGCCCACCGCCAGACGATCGAGCCCGAGACTGCGCCGCATTACACCCACCGGATCGAAACCGCCGCCGCCGCCGAGCGAGGCCGCGGCCTGCGCCACGCTGGCAAGCTGCGTCGCCGACAACGATTTGGCGCTCTGCTGAAACAGTAGCTGGGCAAGAGCTTCGTCCTGTGGCATCGGCGGCGAACTCGATACTTCTACCCTCGGCAGCGAGGCGGTGCCAGTGATCTTCAGCGTGGCAGTGATGCCGTTTGCCTCGCTCTGGGCGACAAGATCAAGGCTGGGGTCGATGCGGCTGCGGAGCGCTTGGCCGTTGAAACTGATGGTGCCAGACGTGAACGTCAGATCAGCGCCCGCCAGACTGAGCGTGCCGCGGCGCAACTCGAGCGCACCTTGAACTTGCGGCGCACCGGTGGTGCCGGCGATCTTAAGAGCGCCCTCGAACTCGGCCTCGAGGCCGCGGCCGCGCACGAAAATGCGGCCCGGCGAGACCAGCGTGAGATCAAGCGCGATACGCGTGCCGGCGGCCGGCGGCGGGGGCGGCGGGCCGTGGCTGTAGCTGCGGACGTGGAGGGTCGCCACCTCGTGCGGGAATTTCTCGGGGATGTTGATGGTGCCCTGGCGGGCGTTGATCCGGCCCGACAGTGTGAGGCCGTCGTGGATCGTGCCTCGCAGCTTCAATTCCGAATCCAGAGTGGCAGTTAACAGGTCGCTGGCGATGGGCTGCGCGTTGGTGGCCCTGAAGGTGAGGTCGACGGCCGTGCCGCGCGCCGCCAAATCCACTGTGCCGGTGCCGGAAATCGTACCCTGACCGGCTTTCGCCGTGAACTTCGACAGGCGAATTGCGGTCCCCACGGCCGCGGCTTCGGCTTCGATGCCGGTGAGATTGAGACCGCGGGTGTAATCCTGAATCTGGCCACCGGTCAGCGTGGCACTGCCGACGACGTTGGGCTTGGTGGGCGTGCCGGTGACCGCGACATTGATCGCGATCTTGCCGCGTATGTTCTGGCCGATGGACGCCATGCCCGACAAGATGACAGCGAGATCGGCGTTGCCGTTCGCTCGCACATTCATCGCGCCTTTCACGGGAATGGTACCGGCGACCGTGAGCTGCATCGCCTTGGCTTCGACAAAAGTGGCCGCAAATTTAAGGCCGTCGGCATAATCGAGCGTGGCAGGGCCGGCGAGCGAGAAGGTCTGGTCGCGCCAGACGCCGGCGAAGCGGTTGACAGCGACGTGCTTGGTTTTGGTATCGGCAAGCGCATCGGCGGCGATGGTGAAGGACTGGCCATTGGTGGTCGTCATCGCGGCTTTGGCAGAGACGTTGAGGGCGTCGAGCGGGCCGCTGACGCGCGCTTCGGCCGAACCTGAGACGGCCTCGGTGGCAAAGTGCGGCACCGATAGGTTCAACGCCAGCGCGGGCGTGGCGAAGGGATTGGCAATGGTGCCATTGATGGCGACGTGTTCCACCATGGCCCCACCGGTGGCGAGATTGGCGATATTGGCCCGTACGGCCGCCGTGTTGGCGCGGAATTCGCCACGGGCATCGAGACTGCCGGATAAGGCCGTGCCGATCAGCGGTGCGAAATCGGCCAGCCGTCCGATGCGCAGCGTGATGGTTCCCTGCGGCGCGGCATCGGCCACGGTCAACGTGCCTTGCGCATGGGCGCTGCGCCAGCTGGCATCGGCGATGTCGACCTTCCACGCCTGGCCCGTGGCTTGCGCGACGTCGGCCTTGACCGATACCGGCGAGCCGTCGAACCGGCCGGAGGCACGGATGTGCGCAGCTTTGATATTCGGCAGGCCGGAGGCTTCGGCCGAAAGGGTGACGCCCTGCTTCGCCATGCCTTTGGTGGCGGCAAGCGCTGTACCTTCCACAGTGAGCTTGCCGCTCCCTTGCGGACCAGTGAGGCTAGCGCGCAAATTCAGCGTTCCGATCAACGTCGGCACCAGACGCGACAAATCGGAAACCGCAATTTCTCCAGCAAAAGACTGGCGCGCGGCGGTCGAAGTGCCGCGGACGCTCGCCTTCACGGCCGCAGCATCAAGCGAGGCCTGTAACGTCAGACCGGTGGCGGCCATGGTGGCCGTGGCGGCGAGCTTGGCATTGCCGAGGAGGCGTGCGGGCGCGGTATCGCCCCGGGCGGCAATGCGGCCATCAGCTTTAACGGTGGTGTCTGTCTTGGTGCGGCGGAAATCGGCGGTGAGCGCAGCACCGCCGTCGATCTTGAGACCGGTGAGCGCGGCGAGGCCCTTGAGCGACGGCGCCTCCAGCTTAACAGTGCCGGTTATCGGCAAGCGCGTCGTGGCGCGGCCGGACGCCTTCAGCAGCGGATGAACCAGCGTGAAGGTCACCGGGCGATCAGGCGCAGCAAGATCGGCGTCGGCGGTGAGCTTGATCGGCACCGCCGCGAACACCCCCGCCTTTTCGCCCGGGAGCGCGAGGCCGTTAACCGTTGCTTGCAGAGTTGCATTGCCCCCGCTGCCTTTGAGGGTGGCGTCAAGCGCCGCAATACGGACTCCGCTGGCCGACAACCCGGCGATTTTCACACCGGCATCAATGTCTGGCCGCGCGAAGGGACCATGGAGATGGCCACGCGCCGAGATCGAATTCCAGGCGAGGTCTTTGCTGGGCTTCAGCGCCGGCGCCACGATCGTAAAGTCGATATCGGCCTGCTCGGTTTTGAGATCGAGCGTACCGCTGCCGGAAACATCCAAGAGCCCGGCCGTGAGGTCGAAGTGCATGGCATTGGAACTGCCTTGCGCCGCCGCGCGTACATCGAGCGTCACGGGGCCGAGATCCGGTAAACCGATGAGGCCGCCCGCCAGCCCGGCGCCGTCTTCGCTGATCGTAATGGTGCCGAGCGCAATATCGTCGGCAATGGACGCATGCACCTCGTAACGGCCGGAGCTGTCGAGACGGCGGATAGAAAGATCGGCGGCGACATCGTGGCGCGACGCATAAGTGAGCTTGCCCGAAGCCGACAGAACGGCGCGGCGACCGAGCACCGGTGCCTCAAGCTGAACCAGCGGCAGCGTGACGACTCCGATGTCGATGATCGTCGTGGAGGTGCTGGGCGATCCGGTCAGCACTTTGCGACGGAATACGACGATCCGCTCCGCGGTGAGGCGATCGATGCGAACGTGGCCGCCGAACGCCGACAGCGACTTCCAATCGAGATGCACGTTTTCGGCCGTAAGCCACGTGCCGGCGGAATCGCGCATTTCGATTTTGCGGGCCTGAAGATGGTTCGGCGATCCGGCAAGACCTTCCACTGCGACTTCGCCGCCCGACAACGGCTCGATCAGCCACACCAGAACATGATGACCAGGCGGAGTGAAGAGGCAGAACAGGACGAACAAGACGAGCCCGCTTGCGGTCAATGCGGCGGTTATCGCCGCGTGCCTGCCCCAGGATGTCCACCACGCGCCCATCAAAAAGCCTGACCGATGCTGATGTAAATCTCAAACATATCCCCATTCGGAACCTGAGTGACCGGCACGGCGATATCGGCCCGAATGGCTCCGATGGACGTATAGTAACGCCCTCCGATACCTGCGCCGACCTGAACGCTACCATTGAACGGCATGTTATCGGCACTCGCCTGTCCGGCATCCACGAACGCGGCAAAACCGTAATTGTTCCATAGCCGCTGGCGATATTCGAGCGATACGGCATCGACCGAAGCGGCGCCGGTAGGATGGCCGCTCGCAAAGTGCGGACCGATCGTCTGATAGCGAAAGCCGCGCACCGTACCGCTGCCGCCGGCATAAAGGCGCTGGTCGGGCGGCAAGTCGAAATTATCGCCGCCTTGGATCGAAGCCAAAAGCGCGCGGGTCGCAATCACCGAACGGCCATCGCCAGTAAGATCGAAGTACATCGAACCAGAGGCCTGCAGCACCGCGAACAGAAGCGTCTTGTAACCGAACGCGACGGTGGGCGTCACGGAAACCGCGGCGCGGCCGCCCGACACCGGATCGGCCAGCGGATCCTTCAGGCCGGTGAAATCGTAAACGGCCGTCACCGGCAGCGCGAGAAGCTCGTAGGACCGGTCGCTGCCTTCTTGCGTAACCTCATCATAGGTGAGCGACAGGCCGCTGGTGCCGCTCCATGACGGTGAGAACTTCTTGTGCGCAAAGATGGCGAAGGTCTCGGCCGTCTGGGCATAGGCGTCGAGGTGCTGCTTGACGGCGCCGGCATCGACTTCGAGCTCCTGATCGTCGCGCAAGAAACGCGGCTTGATGAACTGCGCCGAAATATCGTAGCCGATACCGGCCGTTGCGGTGCCACCGACGCCGATGCCCGACGCCGACAGATTGAGCTGCTCGCCGTTGCCGAGGAGATTGCGATGCGACCAGCGCGTCGACAGGCTGACGCCAAGATCGGTCGAATAAGCGCCCGACAGCGCCACAGCGTGCTTGGCGCGCTCCTGCACGTCGAACTTGAGCGGCACGGTGCCGTCGATCGCCCGTTCTTTCTCCGCTTCGACCGAGACGCCGGAAAAAACACCGAGTCCGACCAGCTTCAGCCGCGCCGACTCGATCGCACTCGGCTGATAGAGATCGCCGGAATGGATGGTGAGGCTGTCGCGGACGTAACTTTCGTTAACGTCCTTGAGACCGGCAAAGGAGATCGTGCCGATCCTGACCTTCTCTCCCGGATTGACGGCAAAGGAAACGTCGAGTGCGCTCGCGGCGTCGTCGGCGAAGGCGTTCGGCGTATCAACGGTGGCGAAGGCATAGCCCTTGTCCTGGAGCGCCGAGAGCAGCGCCGCTTGGGCGCCGAGCACGCGGGCGGCGATGGCGGGATCGCCCGGCCTCAGGCCCATCACCTGATTCGCATCGAGATCGGCGGGGATCGTACCCTCCACGGCGATGTCGCGGAGGGTGTATTGCGGACCACGATCGATTTCGGTCTTGACCTCGACGGTCTGGTCTTGCGGCACCTTTTCAAGCACGTCGGGCAGCGTTTTGTCGGAGATGTCGTAGTCGTCGATGGTGAGTTTGATCGTCGCCTTGTAGTAACCAAAGCTCTCCATCACGGTCTGGAAACGGCTGTAATCGCCGCGAGCGCGATCGATCAGCGCAAATGGCGGCGCCGGCGTCTTGCCACGCAAACTGATCAGCAGCGAGGACTCGCGCAACGCCGCGTCTACCGCATCGTCGCCGGTACCTGGATTGGACAGGGTGTAGCCCTGCGGATCGGCCGACCAGGCGGCACTGGCCAAGAGAACGGCGGCAAGGATGACGGACGCGACGCGCATAAGCCCACTAAGGCGCAAAATTGCGGACTTGTGAAGGGGGCGGTTCGGGCGCGACGCTCGCCGTCGGTAGCGCGGCGATCCGTTGCCACGTTTGACGGCGTGCCCCTGCGGCGCTCTACTCCTGCCACTTCGCGGGAGGGAAATTTATGCGCACGTTTGCTTTGGCTTCAGTCGCGATTCTGCTTTTCCAACCGGTATGGGCGGCGGATGCACCGATGTTTCGGAACAACTCGCAACATACAGGCGTTTATGACGACGCTGGTAAAACGGCGTTCGGCGGCGTCAAATGGACATTTCACGCCAAGGGCGCGTTCGTCGCCTCACCAGCCGTCGTGGGCGACACGGTTTTTGCGGGGTCCGCGGACGGATTCCTTTATGCCGTGAACCGTGGCGCGGGAACGTTGAAGTGGAAATTCGAAACCAAAGGGCGCGTGGTTTCCTCACCGGCGGTGGCGGGCGGGATCGTCTATTTCGGCTCCTATGACTCGACGTTCTATGCCGTGGACGGCGCGACCGGTGCACTGAAATGGAAATTCACAAGCGGCGGCGAGCGCCGCTTTGCCGCCAAACATCTGCACGGCTCGGAACCCGCGGCGGAAGTGATGCCAGATCCATGGGACTGCTATCTGTCGTCGCCGGTGGTTTCCAATGGCAAAGTGATTTTTGGCAGCGGCGACGGCAACGTCTATGCCCTCGACACGGCAAGCGGCGCGCTCCAGTGGAAATTCAAGACCAGCGATGTCGTGCACGCCTCGCCCGCGGTGGCGAACGGACGGGTTTATATCGGAAGCTGGGACACCTTCTTCTACGCGCTGGACGAGGCGACCGGCAAAGAGGTGTGGCGCTTCAAGACCGGCGACGATTTCGATATTCATAACCAGACCGGCATTCAGTCGTCGGCGGCGGTGGCGGACGGCACGGTGTTTTTCGGCGCGCGCGACGCCCATCTTTACGCGCTAAACGCGGCAACCGGCGCCAAGAAATGGGCCACTTCGACCAAAGGCTCCTGGGTCATCGCCTCGCCCGCGGTGGGCAACGGGCATGTTTATGTGGGTACGTCCGATACCGGCTTGATGTTCGATTTCGAGGAGAAAACCGGCAAGCTCGTCGCCACCATCGACCTCAAGGGCTGGCCGCTGTTCGCCTCGCCCGCGCTGGCCGGCGAGATGCTGTATGCCGGTTCGATGCGCGGCGAAGTCCATGCCGTCGACCTTGCCACCCATCAGGTGATTTGGCGCTTTACGACAGACGCATCGAAAAAGGGCGCGGCAGCGTACGCCAAAGCGGACGGGTCGCTCGATTTCGGCTTGATAGTCGACAGTTCGTTTTACGACGACGGCGTCGGCGGATATTTGAAACTGCTCGGCTTAGGCGCAATTCTCGCCTCGCCGGTGGTGGCGGACGATGTGGTCTATGTCGGCGCGACCGACGGTAATTTGTATGCACTAGCGGTGAAGGCGGGGAAGTAGGGTGCTACCTCCCCTTTGCGGGGAGGTAAATTCCCTATCGCGGCAGCGTACTCGAACCCATCAGGAACTCGTCGACGGCGCGGGCGGCTTGGCGGCCTTCGCGGATCGCCCAGACGACCAGCGACTGGCCGCGGCGCAGGTCGCCGCAAGCAAAGACGCGCGGAATGGATGTCTTGTAGTCCTGATCCGTCGCCTTGACGTTACCGCGGTCGTCGAATTCGACGCCAGCCTGCTCCAAGAGCCCCGCGCGGCGCGGACCGGTGAAGCCCATCGCCAACAGCACGAGATCGGCTTCGACCTTGAACTCACTGCCCGCAACCGGCATCGGCGCACGACGGCCTTGCGCGTCGGTCTTCCATTCGACGCGCACACATTCGAGGCCCTTGACCTTGCCGCCTTCGCCGACGATGCGGCGGGCGACGCTCGACCATTCGGTCGTGCAGCCCTCTTCTTGCGAAGACGACACGCGCAGCTTGATCGGCCAATCGGGCCACGTCTGCCCCTTGTTTTCCTTCACCGGCGGTTTGGGCAGAATTTCGATCTGGGTGACCGAGGCCGCACCCTGACGGTTCGAAGTGCCGACGCAATCCGAGCCGGTATCGCCGCCACCGATGACAACGACATGCTTGCCCTTGGCGCTGATGCTGCCTTGCGGCGCAGCGCGCGATTCCTCGTCGCCGGCATTGCGCTTGTTCTGCTGGGTGAGAAATTCCATGGCGAAATGCACGCCGGCAAGCTCGCGCCCCTCAACGCCGAGATCGCGCGGGGTCTCGGAACCGCCCGCCATCACGATAGCATGGAAGTTTTCGAGCAGCGCAGACACCGGCAAGGTGATGCCGACCTCGACATTGGTGCGGAACTCGACTCCTTCGGCCTGCATCTGCTGCAGGCGGCGGTCGATGCGATGCTTGTCGAGCTTGAAATCCGGAATGCCATAACGCAGCAGGCCGCCGACGCGATCGTTTTTCTCGAACACCGTCACCGCATGACCGGCGCGCGCGAGCTGTTGCGCGGCGGCCAGACCCGATGGGCCCGAACCGACCACGGCCACGCGCTTGCCGCTGCGCGTCTCTGCCACCTGCGGCACGATCCAGCCCTCGTCCCAACCACGTTCCACCGTTTCGCATTCGATGGTCCTGATGGTGACGGGCGTGTCCTGAATGTTCAGCGTGCAACTCGCCTCGCACGGGGCGGGGCACACGCGGCCGGTGAATTCCGGGAAGTTGTTGGTGGAATGCAGCGTGTCGAGCGCCGTTCTCCACTGGTCGCGATAGATCAGGTCGTTCCAGTCCGGGATCAGGTTGTTCACCGGACAGCCGTTGTGACAGTAGGGAATGCCGCAGTTCATGCAGCGCGCCGCCTGCTGCGACAGATCCGCAGCCGGAAGCGGGCGCACAAACTCGCGCC